>CANTGP010000046.1 GCA_947653315.1 uncultured Lachnospiraceae bacterium | reverse complement strand
CAAATTTGGAATAGACCGGATTCCGTAACTATGAAGCCGAAGGCTGAATAGTTACGGATTATGCTGTGTAAAAGGGAAAGAGTGTTTGGGGATCGTTTCCAAGGAGGATTCATGTGAAAGAACATACGGATGCAAATGGGAATAAGATTTCGGGTATGGATGCAGGGGCAAACAAGAAGGACGTGGTTTTGTGCGCGGTCTTTTTGTGTATGCTTGCCGGCGGTTTTCTTCTTTGCCTGTTTTTGCCGAAAGAACGGTATTCGGAAAGCGAACGGCGCAGACTTGCGCCCATGCCGGTGTTGTCGGCGGAGAATGTGTGGAGCGGGCGGTTTATGTCCGGTTTTGAGGATTATGCGGCGGATGCTTTTCCCTTCCGGGATGTTTTCCGGGAAATGAAAGCGCTGTCGGCGCGGAACGTTTTTTTCCGGCGGGACAATAACGGGATTTATGAATCGGAGGGGTTCCTTGCCGCCATGGAATATCCCATGGACAGGGATTCCCTGGTCCGGGCGGCGGAGCGGTTCCGTTTGGTCTGCGGGAAGTACCTGACGGATGAAAATAAGGTTTATTTGTCCGTGATTCCGGACAAGAATTGCTTTTTGGCAGGGGAAAGCGGGCATCTTTCCATGGATTATGCGGATTTTGAGAAGCAGATGGCGGACCTTGCGGATTTTGCGGAGTATATTCCGGTTTCCGATTTGCTGGAACGGGATGATTATTACCGGACGGATACCCATTGGCGGCAGGAGCGGATTGCGGATGTGGCGGACCGGCTGGCACGGGCAATGGGGACGGAACTTACGCAGGACTATGAAATCCGCACGCTGGAACAGGATTTTTACGGTGTTTACCATGGGCAGGCGGCGCTGCCCCTTGCGCCGGACCGGCTGCGGTATGTGGTGGGGGAGGACATTTCCGCCTGCGAAGTCTATGACTGGCAGAACGGGAAGGAGATACCGGTCTACGATATGGAGAAGGCGGCGGGATGGGATCCCTATGAGATGTTTTTGTCGGGTTCCCTTTCCCTCCTTACGGTGACAAACCCCAATGCCCGGACGGATAAAAAACTGGTTTTGTTCCGGGATTCGTTCGGCTCGAGCATTGCTCCCCTGCTCGCCGGCGGCTATGCGCAGATTACGCTGGTGGATATCCGTTATATCCACCCGGAACAGTTGGGGCGGTTTGTGGATTTTGGAAACAGCGACGTGTTGTTTTTGTACAGTACCCTTGTGTTAAACCATAGCGGGACGCTTAAATAGCAGGGGTTGACTTTTCCGGTTTTGTCTACTATACTTTGTAGCAGGTAAAATTCCATAAATTTAATTGGTTAACAAAGACGTTTCCACATGACATGGGAAGCGTTTTTTTATGCACACGGGCACCCTAAGGAAGATGCCAGCGAAGCTGGCGGGTGTCTGTAAGCAAAGCTGATGGATGTCTAACGGGAGGGATTATGGCGGTTATACTTAGGGAATTATACGAAAGCGTGAAGGGAAAAGAGGAAATTCAACTCGTGGCGGGGGAAGCGGGGCTGGAGCACATGGTGCGGTGGGTGCACATGGTGGAGGGCATTGATATCACATCTTTCCTGGAAGGGGATGAGATTGCATTTACAACGGGAATTGCACTTGCGGACAGTTCGCGGCTATTGGAACTGGCGGAGCATACGTACCGGCAGCAGGCAGCGGGAATGGTAATCAACACAGGTCCTTATATTAGGGAAATCCCGCAGGAAGTTCTGATTTTTGGCGAACGGAACGGATTTCCGGTTTTCCGTGTGCCATGGCGGGTACATATGGCCAATATTATGCGGGAATTTACGGAACGCATTTATTTGGAGGAACAAAAAAAGCGGGAAGTGGATACCGCGGTAAGGAATGCGTTTTATTTTCCGGATAATCCCGGTATGTATCTGCCGTTTCTGCTCAGAAACGGTTACAAAAAGGAATGGTCCTACTGCGTATCGGTAGTGGAAACCTGTTCGGAAGAAAACGGAGGCATGGGAGGGGAAGCCTGGTCAAAATATTATCGTTTTATGCAGGCGAAACTGCGGAATTGGCAAAGAGATGCAGTCGTTATGGAAAACGGGAGGGAGCTCCTGATTCTATCCGTGAATCATGCCGGACGGCCGCTGCAGGAGGTTTGGGATGATTTTTGGCAGGAGGGGAAGAAATACCGGATTTGCGGGGGAGACTATTTTGGCGGGACGGGAAGCGTTGTTGAAACTATGGAAGAAATCGGAAAAAGTTTTGCACAGGCGGAACAGGTCATGCATTTGCAGAAACGGCGCGGACGTAAAAATGAGTGGTTGGATTATGGCAAAACGGGATTGTATAAGCTGCTGCTTTCTTTGGAAGGACAGACCGTTTTGGGGGAATATGATAAAGAAATCCTGGGGGCATTGGAACAATATGACCGGGTTAACGGGACGGAGCTGCTTGATTTTTTAAACGTTTATTTCCGGGCAGGATGCGGGATACAGGAAACGGCGGCAGCACTTCATATGCACCGTAATTCGGTGACTTATAAAATTCATAAAATAGAGGAGATTCTCAGGGTGTCCTTAAGCCTGCCACTGGAACGGACAAAGATAATGGTAGCCTTTATGATACGGGAAATAGATGGATAGGAGGAGTTATGGGGAAGCAGGCTTTGTTTCAGGCAGTGCTTTTTCTGTCAAATGTCATTCAAACAATTACGGGATTTGCAGGGACAATGCTGGCAATGCCGTTTTCCATCCGGCTGGTTGGCATCGGGGAAGCGAAAGCGGTTTTAAATATTTATACCATATTGGCATGTTTGGTCATTGCGGTACAGAACCGTCGGTATATCTGCCATAAAGTCCTGTTCCGTATGACGGCAGGTATGATGGTGGGAATGGCGGTTGGGGTATGGCTTTTCGGACGTCTGCCAACGGAACCGTTAATCCGCCTGTATGCGGTGTTCGTGATCCTCATTGCGCTTAAGAAAATGCTGGTCAGGAAGGAAATAGCGCTTCCGTCATGGTTTATGTTTTTTGTGGTTCTTGCGGCAGGAATCGTTCATGGCATGTTTTTGTCCGGCGGGGCGCTGTTAGTCATTTACGCGTCCGGCATTCTGAAAGAAAAAAAGGAATTCCGCGCCACAATGGCTCCGGTATGGGTACTTTTAAATGCGTTTTTGGTTTTATCACATTACCGTGCCGGATATTATACGGGGGAAACATTGGCTGCTATTGTATGCAGCGTCTTTCCGCTGGCGTGTTCCGTGTTCCTTGGGAATATCCTGTACCGCAAAATGAACCGGCAGCAGTTTTTGAAGCTGACTTACGTGCTTTTGCTTATTTCGGGGATATCACTGCTCATATGAAGTTTATGTGCATGTGCACAAAAAAAATTGTTTCGGGGGACGTTGCATCCGGAGGAAAGAAGCCTTATGCTAACCGTAGCTGAAACGGCGAAGGCGCCGACTGTCAGGGCACATGACAGTCGGCGTTTTTGTGCACACGGGCACCCCAAGGAAGATGCCGGCGGAGCTGGCGGGTGCCCGGCGCGCGGGTAGGGAAGATGCCTTCCCTACTCGACTGCATATGGCTCCAAAGGGAAAAACAGAGGGGAAAACCATCCTGTATGGGCAGAAGGAGGAAACGTAAAAATGGAATTGGCAAAAAGGGAATGGAGTGGAAAAGAAGTGGCGGAAATGCACAGGCAGTATATCATGCAGTCGTGGAGCAAATGCGGCGGGGATGTACTTCCGGTGGAAAAGGCGAAAGGAATTTATTTTTGGGATTATGACGGAAAGAAGTATGCCGATATGGCGTCCCTGCTGGTTTGTTCCAATTTAGGACACGGACTGCCCGAAATTGTGGAAGCAGTGAAAACGCAGGCGGATAAAATGTGTTTTATGGCGCCTGCCTACGCTTCGGAGCCAAAGAGCAGGCTTGCAAAAATGCTGGTGGAGGCAGCCGGATCGGATATTTACCGGCGGGTCTTTTTCACGAATGACGGTGCGGAGTCAAATGAAAACGCAATCAAGATGGCGAGAATGGTGACAGGAAGGACGAAAATATTTTCCTGTTACCGCAGTTATCATGGGGCGACACTGGCTGCCTCCAATGCTTCGGGTGACTGGAGGAGGTTTGCGGCGGAAATCGGTGGGGCAAACGGTTTTGTGAAGTTTATGAATCCGCATATGTACCGGGATGGTTACGATAAGGGCGTGGACGATGCCATGGTGACAAAAAAGTCGTTGGAAGCGCTGGAACTGCAGATGCGTTATGAAGGACCGGAAAACGTGGCCGCGGTCTTAATGGAATCCATTGTAGGCGCTAATGGCGTCATTCTTCCGCCGGACGGGTATATGGAGGGAGTACGGGCGTTGTGTGATAAATACGGAATCCTGCTTATCTGTGACGAAGTCATGGCGGGATTTTTCCGTACCGGGAAATGGTTTGCATGGCAGAACTTTGATATCAAACCGGACATGATTACATTTGCAAAGGGCGTTACCTGCGGTTATGTACCGCTTGGCGGTGTTATCGTAAACGGTCGGGTGGCGGATTATTTTGAGGAAAATGTCCTGCAATGCGGACTGACCTATTCCGGCCATACACTTGCGTGTGCGGCGGGTGTGGCGGCAATGAATTATTATAAGGAACATGAAATCGGAAAACATGTTATGCAAATGCAGGGAATCCTGATGCCTTTTTTGGAACATATGGCGGAAAAACATATCTGTGTGGGAGAAGCGAGATGCATCGGGCTTTTTGGCGTACTGGAAATGGTGAAGAATAAACAAACACGGGAACCAATGCAGGAGTACGGAATACCGGGACCGTGGATGCCTTGGATTTTTACGGAGCTAAAGAAGCGGGGATTTGCAACATTTGGAAGGGAAAATTTTATTGAGATATGCCCGCCGCTGATTATTACGGAACGTGAGCTGGAAGAATATTTGCCGGTTTTGGACGAAGTGCTTACCATGGTGGATGAAAAATTGGAAGGAGGAATGCTATGAATTGGGAATATGTGCAGCCGGTAGCCATTCGGTTTGGCTGCGGGGTAAGAAAAGAAATAAAGACGGCAGCCGGGACACTCCATTGCAGGAAAGGACTCCTTGTAAGCGATCCGTTTTTTGTGAAAAACGGTCTTGCAGAGCGGATTGTGGAAGAAAGTGAGGGAATGCTGGGCGGGATTTTTGGAGAAATTTCGCCAAACCCGGATGTGGAAGAAGCAGATGCCTGTGCAAAAAAGATTAGGGAGCAGGGGTATGATTTTGTGGCGGCACTCGGCGGCGGGAGTGCGCTGGATTGTGCCAAAGCGGCGGCAAGCATTTGTTTTACGGATGATTCCATCCGCAAATATCATGGGACAGGAAAAAAACTGCCCAAGGAACATCTTCCGTTAATTGCAATTCCGACAACGGCAGGGACGGGGAGCGAAGTGACCTGCGTTTCCGTACTTACGGATCATGGAAATGGGAAAAAGACTCCGATTGTTTCCGAAAATTTTTATCCCGCTTTTGCACTCATTGATCCGGAACTGACATATTCCATGCCGTCGAAGGTAACGGCATCCACGGGAATTGATGTACTTTGCCATGCATTGGAAGGTTTTTGGAGTAAAGGACACCAACCGGTCTGCGATGCGCTTGCACTGCATTCCTGCAAGCTGGTGTTTGCCTATTTGGGACGTGCCTGCAAAAATGGCAGTGATGCGGAAGCAAGGGAAAAAATGGCGGAAGCATCCGTCATTGCGGGAATGGCATTTACGCTCCCGAAGACAACGGCGCCCCATGCCTGTTCTTTTCCGTTGACCAATCTTTACCATATTCCCCATGGGGAAGCATGCGGATTGACGCTGGATTATTTTACGAGGATTAATGCCGGGGCGGAAAACGGAAGGTTGGAAACCTTTGCAAAAGAAGCGGGATTTGAAAGCGCCGGGCATTTGGCGGATGCCATTGACGCTCTGAAAAAGGAGACAGGGTTGCGCCGGGATTTAAAGGATCTTCATTTGGGGAAAAGTCAGATAGAGGAACTGGTTCGTATCAGCCGTCATCCTAATCTGTATCATAATCCGGTGGAGGTTACGGATGAAATGTTGCATGAAATGTACCGTTTGCTGGCATAAATGCGGTAACGGGGAAGACACCGGGGTAAAGTCATGCTGCCGGGCGCAGTACGCTTTTGCCCCGAAGGGAAAAAATGAGGTGGCAATATGTATCATGTGGTTGTGGCGTTTGGAATTGCCAGTGTGGCATTGTGCTTTGGTATGTTCCTGCGCGGAAAATGGAAAGCCGTCCGGCATATGCTGATGCCGGCCAGTGTTATAGGCGGTGTCCTTGGTCTTCTGTTTGTCAATTTGGTTCTTTCGGAGGTGGATATTTGCGGAGTTACCGTAAAGGATTTCAGCAATATAGTGGATGTCTTTTTTGTGATGTCCTTTATCTCTATCGGATTGACGGGAGGAAAAAAGAAAAATAAAAATACGGCAGAAAACGGTGAAAACAAAAAGTCAGGCGGATCCGTCAGGGGAGCAATGGGAATGGCCCTGATTTGGTGCATCCTATATGCCCTTACGCCTGTGGGGGGAATCTTAATCATATCCCTGATTGGAAGGGCATTTGATATGGAGCCGATGTACGGGATACTGATTCCGTTTGCGTTCTGTCAGGGACCGGGGCAGTCTTCTACATACGGAAAATTGTTTGAAGGCGTCTATGGTTTTGAAAATGCGGAGATGGTGGCACTGACATTTGCGGTGTGCGGTTTCCTGGTAGCATTTCTTGTAGGCGTGCCATTGGCAAAATACGGGATGTACAAAGGGTTGGCAAGAAACAAAAGCAGGATAAACGATGCAGTGGAGAGGGGATACCTGCTGCCGGAGGAACAGAGGGAAGCACTTGGCAAAACCACGTTCCACAGCGCAAATATTGAGACTGTGGCGGCACATTTTGCTATTATGGGCGTGACATACCTGTTGGCGCTGCTACTGGCAAAAGCCGTATCTTTTCTTCCGGTTCTTGGTTCCACGTTAAGTGCGATGTTGTTTATGTGGGGCATGTTTGCGGCTTACCTGGTTAAAGCGGTGATGCGGCTTATGAAAATGAATTATCTGATAAACAATGTGTTCCAAAGCAGGATTACGGGTTTCTTGTCCGATTATCTGGTGGTTTGTTCCTTTATGGCAATCCAGGTCAGTGTCATTGGTCGGTGTATGGTGCCAATCCTTGCAGTCAGCGCTGCCGGTACGGTCATAACTTTTTTGGTATGTCTTTATTTCGGGTCCAGGCTTGGCAGCGATCATGATTTTGAACGGGTGCTCGGCGTTTACGGAACCTGTACGGGGACAACACCGAGCGGGATATCCCTGATAAGGATGGTGGACCCCAGGTTACAGACGCCGGTCGGCGCGGAGCTTGGAGTTATGAATGCGGCAATGATATTTTCAACGCCGACCATGCTTTTCATTACGTTTGCAGGATTGGGAAAAATATCGCTTCCGATTGCCTGCGGCGGGATGCTTGCAACGGTATTGGTTTATATGGTATTCTTAAAAGTATTCAAAGTATGGGGAAAACCGACATTTTCGCTGTTAAAAGGACATATTTCAGACGGCACGGAAGATGATTCGGAAATTTCGTTTCTGCGTGGATACCTGCATATTGCCGCAGAGGATGAAAATGATATAGAGAAAACAATCATGAACAGTTGGAGCTAGAGCATGTTTGAAAATTGCTTCCGGCAGGAAAGAATTTGGGGATATATAGGATATATAGGAAAGGAAAGGGAAAATATATGAAAATGATATTTGCGGTGGTAAGACCGGAAAAGGTATATGAAATAAACGGGGCATTGGCGGACACTGGATTTTTTGCTTCTACGAAATGGCAAGTTTCCGGAAGGGGGAAACAGAATGGAATCCAAGTAGGTGAGATTGTTTATGACGAGATGTCCAAAGTGGTACTGATGGTGGCGTGCGGCGATGCCGATAAAAATGAAGTCATTGATGTCATTATGGAACATGCACAGACAGGGGAAAGCGGGAATTCCGGGGATGGCAGGATATTCGTGATGCCGGTGGAGGAAAGCTATACCATTTCATCGTCAACAAAGGATAATGAAAAATAAGGAATGTGTGTAAAACGGGGAATAAAGGCAGGGATTTGTGAAGAAAACCGGAATAAGGAGGAAACGGGATGCAGAAAATATTTTACGGCGGTGATATCCTGACCATGGTAAAGGAAGACGACGCGCCGGAAGCGGTGTGGGTGAAGGACGGGAAAATTGCATATGTCGGGACGCTGGAGGAAGCGGAACGGCTGGCGGACGCGGACGCGGAGCGGATGGACCTGCAGGGGAAAACGCTGATGCCGTCTTTTATCGATGCGCACAGCCATATGGCGATGTTTTCACAGTTTTCTTCTTTTGCGGACCTTTCGGGCTGCAGGGACTTTGGGGATATTGTTTCGGTATTGAAGCAATATATAAAGAAGAATGAAATCGGTGAAAGCGGTGCGGTGGTGGCGTGCGGGTATGACCATAATTTCCTGAAGGAAGAAGCGCATCCCACGGCAGAAGTGCTGGACCGCGTGTCCGCTGTCATACCCATCTGCCTGTTCCATACTTCCGGGCATATGGCGGTGGCGAATACCCCGCTGTTAAGGGAGGCCGGCATATCGAAAAAAACGGAGGATCCCAAAGGCGGACGCATCGGGAGGGACGGCACCGGGGAACCAAACGGTTATTTGGAAGAACTGCCGGCGCTAATGCCCGTGCTGGGAAAAGCATTTTCCAGGCTGGACATGGACCCGGTGCGGCAGATGGAGGAAGTCCAAAACATTTATTTACGGTACGGCATTACCACCGTGCAGGACGGCGGGGCATCGAAAGAGACGGTAGAGGAATATGTCCGGATGGCGCGGCAGAACCGGCTTCATGTGGATGTGGTGGCTTATGTACTGGCTGACGGGAAGGAAATACAGGCATTGTTTCGGGAATATCCCGAAGCGGCCGGACATTACTGGCACCGGTTCAAAATCGGGGGAGGGAAAATCGTTTTGGACGGCTCGCCCCAGGGAAAGACGGCATGGCTCACCCGTCCCTATGAGGGCGGGGAGGAATGCGGCTACCCCGCCCATACGGACGGGGAAGTGGAGCAGGCGGCAAAAGACGCCATTGCCGGTAATTACCAGCTATTGGCACATTGCAACGGCGATGCGGCATCCGCCCAATATCTGCGCTGCTACGGGAAAGCGATGGAGGAATCGGGGAATCCGGGAAAGGATTTGCGCCCGGTCATGATACACTGCCAGACAGTCCGGGACGACCAGTTGGACAGGATGGCGCAGCTTGGAATGATTCCCTCCCTGTTTGTCGCCCATACGTATTATTGGGGGGATGTACACCTGAAAAACCTGGGACGCGGACGGGGGGAAAGGATTAGTCCCGCAAAGTCCGCGCTGGAAAGGGGGCTGTATTATAACTTCCATCAGGACAGCCCGGTATTAAAGCCGGATATGATGCAGACCGTTTGGTGCGCGGTGAACCGTGTGACCCGAAAAGGCGTTAAAATCGGGGAGGAACAGTGTATTTCCGTTTTTGACGCTTTAAAGGGCGTGACCGTCCATGCCGCTTATGCCTACCATGAGGAGGAACGGAAAGGGACGGTGGAAGAAGGGAAACTGGCGGATTTCGTTATTTTGGAAGCCAATCCGCTGAAATCGGATAAGATGGCGTTAAAAGATATCGGGGTGGCGGAAACGATAAAGGAAGGCGTGAGCCTTTACCGGAAAAAAACCTCTTGACTCTCACGTTGCGTCATAGCATACAATGGGGAAAACGGGAAAGGAGGAGAAGATAAAAATGAGGACGGTAAAAGAAGTAAGCCGCCTTACCGGTGTCAGCGTCCGTGCGCTGCACCATTATGACGCGATAGGACTGTTAAAACCGGCAGAAACCACGGAAGCGGGTTACCGGATGTATGACGATGCGGCGCTTGGGCGTTTGCAGACCATATTGATGTTCCGGGAATTACGGTTTCCGTTAAAGGAAATCAAGGCCATTTTGGAAAGTCCGTCTTTCAGGCAGGAGGAAGCGCTGGAACAGCAGATCCGGCTTTTGGAACTGCAGATGGAGCATATCAGGGGATTGATTTCTTTGGCACGGGAAATGCAGGGGAAACAGAAAACGGGAAACATGGAGGAGGAAAAAATGGATTTTGCGGCATTTGATAAAAAAGAGATGGAAAGTTATGCGGAGGAAGTAAGACGCCGCTGGGGAAGCACCGGGGCGTATGCCGAATACGCGGAAAAAACGAAACAAAAAACGGATTCGGAAATGGAAGAAACGGGGAAACGGCTGCTGGGACTGTTTTCCGAAATCGGCGCCCTGCGGCAGTACCGGCCGGAAGACGGGGAAGTGCAGGAAAAAATAAGGGCTTTGCAGGGATTTATTACGGAGCATTATTACAACTGTACGGAAGAAATCCTGCGCGGATTAGGGGAAATGTACGTAGGCGATGAGCGCATGAAACATAATATTGACCAGGCGGGAGGGGAAGGAACGGCGGAATTTGTGAAGCGTGCGGTTGACGTTTATACCGGGGCATAAGAGGATGCCCCGGCATCCTTTTATGCATTCTTACGGATTTTTTTCACTTCTTTCATCGGTACGTTAAGCCGGACGGCCGGTGCGAAACGTTCCATGGCCGTATTGAACTCCGCGAAAATTTGATTGCCTTGCAGGGAAAGCCCGCCTATTTTTTCCGCCCGCGCATTCAATAAATCAATGTAAAACGTCCCCTGGCTTGCTGCATGGCAGGTCATGGCGATATCGGAGAGACGGTAAATGCCGTAATCAAGCTCACCGGAATTGGGAAATGCGCCCGTCAGATAATGTTCCGTAACCGTAAGCGGAAAGTCGGGACGGTTTTTCTCCTGTTCCATGCGAAACAAGGGCGCTGCCATCATCTCCGCGTCAAACTGTTTTAATTCTTCCGGGGAAAGATGCATTTCTTCCATACATTTTAACGCATTGGAAAACATTGGCTTATTAGGGGTGCTTTTTGATTTGGAAGTAAGGATGACGAGAATCAAAAGTCCCATGACGCCGACGATACCGCAAAGCGGAAGCGTATCATAATCGGGGGTAACTTGGTTCCAAAGAAACAGCGCCGCTTCTATCAGGGCAAATACGATAACAATAGCGAGGATGCCCTTGGAAGACGGCGTGTTTTTCTTCCTGTGTTCCTCCAGTTTCTTCATTTCTTCCTGTAACCATAATGACATTGTTTACTCCTCCTTTGTGTGTTTTCGTAAAAACCTGTTAGATTATACAATGTTTTGGATGAAATGGCAAATTCTTAATTAAAATACTTATCAAAGAATCTATATAAAACAATACATAATCCCATAGGCAAACCAAATAACACGCCACCAATGAAAACGCCCGCTGTCAACTGATATACGGAAAAGAAATCCGATAAATAATAATTTCTTAATCCAAAAATCGAATTAACAAGAAAAAGCATTCCGGTTATCAACCCAGGAGAGATTTTCCTGTCTTTGATGGTATAGAAAAAATGGTCGCCAAAATTTATGACTCCCCATATAAGAATTGCCACACCAAAACAGACGAAACGCCTGTCGAGCGCAAATAAAGAAACGGATACCAGAAGCATTGGGTAATAAATAAACAAATTGTTCGCCATCCAGTGCCCATGCGTCATATGATAGGGCAGCCATTTATGCTCATACATCCATTTTGGGAAGTCGCTGACAGCTTCCTCAAATAAGTGAAACGGTAAATAGATGACCAAGTTAAAAAATATAAAATACATCATGTTCATTTTTCTTCCCTTTCTTTTTCTAATTCTTTTCTGATTCTTTCCTAATTTTTTCTCCGGTTTTTTTCCAATTCTTTTTCAAAATTTTCTTCCCATTTTTCCAGGGTTTCTAAAAGCATAAACTGTTGCTCCAGTATAGTCCGCCCAAATAACGGAATGTCTTTATGCGTGGGTAGCTGCTCCATAATCTGCATTTTTGTATTCCGAATACTTTTTTTAATATTTGCAATACACTCATTTGCGGAACTTTCGTCAAGCAGAGCCATATTTACGATAACTGCATTAAAATCCAAAAATACTCTTGTTTCGGCTAAAGAAAATTTCGTCATCCATTCTTTAAAGACTTCTTTTCCTTTTGGTGTTATAGTGTACATCGTTTTTTCCGGCATATTGCCATTCTTTACGGTTTTACTGATAACATATCCTTTGTTTTCGTATTGGACCACTTTCTTGTAAACCGTAAACGAACCGATTTTTATCCACCTTGATAAGTTTCGGGCTTCAATTTGTTTTTGTAAGTCATATGCACTTTTTGGACATTGGCATAATGAGCCTAAAATGATTAAATCAAT
>CANTGP010000045.1 GCA_947653315.1 uncultured Lachnospiraceae bacterium | reverse complement strand
AGCAGGAATTGGGGGCACAAGGCATTTTTGCTGGAAATGCTGAACCGGAGGGACGAGGCGGTCTTGTATTACCGGAAAGGGCTGGAAGCAGGATGGGAAAAGGGGGAGGATTATAATTACGCCCATTCCCAAATGCACGACTATTTCTGTGAAACCCGCCAGTACCGGAAAGGGCTGGAGTGGTTTTTGGAAATGGACGGACAGCTTAAGACGGAAGAACGGCGCAGGAAAAATCTTGGGTATATCCGTTATTATTATATGCGGTTTAGGGAATGGGAGCAGGCGCTCGATAATATCGTGCAGCTTTACGGCGGTACCTCCCTTACGGAATACGTATGCGATAACTGGGAGATGGAAGGAGCCCGTATCGACGATCTTTTGGATTTGTACCAAAAATTCTTAAGCGGGGACGAACTGCGCCAAAAGGCGGAGGAAGCCCGGGCGCTTTTGGAAGGAAAAGGGGCAGGGAAGCTGAAAGAAGACCACGACGGGAAGGCAAGCGCGTACATGCAGATTGCTTACTGTTATGCCGATTTCCTGATGGAGCAGGAAAAGGCGGTGATCTTTTTCCAAAAGTCCATCGAACACCGGAAGCTGGCGGAGAAAGGAATCGATTCCGGCGATTACCGCACCGCCCTTATGGAGCTCATGCAGTGCTACTGGCGGCTGGGGAATTTGGACGGCGCAAGGGAATGCAAGGATTGCTATTTGGAAAGCCAGGGTGAGTTTTACAAGGAATGCAAAGACTTGGGAAGGAGCGTGGAGGAATTGTTTGCCGGGGACTGCTCCAACGGCAGGGGACACGCCTACCATTTATTCCTGATGCATTATTACTGCGGGGAGTATGAGGAAGCCGGGAAGTACCTGGAGCGGATGGAAAAGTCCCCGTGGTGCTGGAATTGTACGCGGAAAGAATGTACGGAAGAATGGGAACTGAAAGGATATATGGCGCTGCACCGGGGACGCACGCAGGAAGCCATAGAGTATTTCCGCCGCGCGGTGGAAACCAGCAGCAGGGGGAATGAGGACGCGGAGAAAGAGCTTCGGATTTTAGGCGTGGAAATTTGATGCCGGGCGGAAATTGAAATGGGAAAGGGGCAAATACCGGTAACGGAAAGAAGCGGGTATTTGCCCTTCTTCTTTTCCTTGACAATCCCCGCCCCATATCATATACTAAGTGTATTAGTTGTGATAATACACCATATACGAATAAGTCCAGGGAACAGAAAGGAGCGCGTATGATCATTTTGGACTACAAGGATGCCCGTCCCATCTATGAGCAGGTTGTGGAGAAGTTTAAACTGCTGATCTTAAAGGGCGTGCTGACCAAGGACGAACAGATGCCTTCCGTGAGAAGCCTTGCGATGGAACTGTCCATCAATCCCAATACGATCCAGAAAGCCTATGCGGAGCTGGAGCGACAAGGCTATATTTATGCCGTGAAGGGCAGGGGAAACTTCATTTCCGACAGCGTGAACCTGTTACAGGAGAAAAAGGAGGAACTGAAAGGGCGGCTTAGGGAGCTTTACCGGGAAGGAATGGAGCTCGGCATGACGAAGTCGGATTTTATGGAATGTCTTGGGCAGTTGGAAGGATGAAAGGAAGGAACGGAGGGAAGAAAGAGAATGATAGAAATCAAAGAGCTCAGTAAATCTTTCGGGGACATACTGGCGGTGGACCATGTCAGCGTGACCGTGAAGGAAAACACCCTGTTCGGGCTGATCGGTACCAACGGCGCAGGAAAAAGCACGGTACTGCGGATGGTGGCAGGGGTTTTAAAGGCGGACGGCGGTACGGTAACCGTGGACGGGATTCCCGTATTTGATGATGTGGAAGCGAAGAAGAAAATCTTTTTTATTGCGGACGAACCCTACTTTTTCGCCAATGCCAACGCTATGGAAATGGAGAAATATTTCTCCACGGTTTACGGCGGATTTGCCAGGGAGGACTTTTACGCTTATCTGGATCATTTCGGGCTGGATAAAAAGCGGAAGATTAATACGTTTTCCAAAGGGATGAAAAAGCAGCTTGCCCTGCTTTGCGGAATCTGTTCCGGTACGGAGTACCTGCTTTGTGACGAGACGTTCGACGGCTTGGATCCCGTGATGCGGCAGGGAATTAAAAGTATTCTTGCAAACGAAATGGAAAGCCGGGGGCTGACGCCGGTGATTGCTTCCCACAATCTGCGGGAACTGGAAGACATCTGCGACCATGTCGGGCTGTTACATAAGGGTGGCGTCCTGCTGTCCAAAGATTTGGAAGACATGAAATGCAACATCCAAAAGATTCAGTGCGTGTTCCGCACGCCGGAAGATGCCGCGAAGGCGTTGGAGGGAGTGGAAGTCATGAAACGGGAAGACAGGGGTTCTTTGCATACCCTGACGGTGCGCGGGGGGCGGGAGGAAACCATCGCACGCTTTGCGGCGGTGAATCCCGTATTTTTCGAGGCGCTTCCCCTTTCTTTGGAAGAAATATTTATCAGTGAAACGGAGGTGGTCGGCTATGACGTCAAAAAACTCATTTTGGGCTGACATAAGGGAAAACAATAAACGGAGGATTTGGCTGTGGCTGGTATCATGGCTGTTTTGGTTCTTTTATTATCCGGTAGGAATGCTGATGCTGATGAGCCGGAAGAAGACCCATAACCTGATTGACGAGCTTCCGCCGGATGAGGCGGTGCGGCGCCTTTTGGAAGCGGCGAATGAATGGATTTCCTTCCGGGGCGTGCTTTATGTCATTGTCACTGCGGCTGCGGTCCTGATTGCCATACAGGGATTTTCCTATTTGTATAAACGGCAGAAGGTGGATTTTTACCACAGCGTTCCCGTTAAGAAATCCAGGCGGTTTACGGTGATTTATTTAAACGGCGTATTCATTTTCTTTGTGCCTTATGCGGTGAATCTGCTGGCCGCCATGGCAATCGCGGGGATAAACGGCGCGTTGGACAGGAAAAGCGTTGCGGCAGCGGTGTTTTCTCTCTTAGTGTCCGCAGTGCTGTTTTTGGGAACTTATGCCTTGACGATTGTGGCGGTGATGATGACCGGCAATCTGGTGATTACGGTTTTTGCAGCCGGTATCTTTATGGGATATGAATTGGCGGTGCGGATGCTGTTGATTGCTTACCGCATGACTTTTTACCGTTATTACTGCGGGGAGTCCGTGGAAGAACCCCTTTTTTTAACCGCCCCCGTCTTCCAGGTTCTTTGGTTTGAAGCCGGGGAACGGGAAATCTGGTCAGACCATTTGGAACGTTTGTTTGTGGCTATCCTGCTGGCCGTTGTCTATACGGGAATCGCATGGTTTTGTTATAAAAAGCGTCCGGCGGAAGCGGCAGGAAAAGCGATGGCATTTCCGAAAACGAAGGCAGTCATAAAGATTTTGCTGGTGGTTCCTTTTGCTTTGGGGACGGCGCTTTTGGTCATGGACTTAATCGGCGATATGCCTTACGCAATGATGATATTCGGTATGGTGCTGGCAGTCGTTTTGGGAAGCGGCGTCATAGAGGTTATTTACGAAATGGATATCCGGGCGGCGCTTGGGAAGAAATACCAAATGCTTATTTCCGGCGCCGCGGTGGCGGTTATTTTCCTGATTTACTGTTTCGATTTGACCGGTTTTGACAAATGGGTGCCGGACCCGGAGAAACTGGAGGATACGGTGGTCATGTTCCGGGATGACAAATACCGGAAATCATATTACGATGAAAATCTGGATTATGCCTATGCCGTGGATTATTTCCTGTCCAAAGACGGTGTTACCGATACGGAGGCAATCTGCGCGCTTTCCGGGAAAAAACAGGAAGGCGGTCCCATATGGTGTACCATGGCGTACCGGATGAAAAACGGGAAGGTAATTTGGCGGGAGTTTGCCGTGGACAGCGGGGAAGAAGAATTGTTAAGCCGCATTATGGGAAGCAGGGAATACCGGGAAGCCGTCTGCCAGTTATACGATGACGCCATCTATGCGAAAATGAAGGAAGAAAAGGATTTTGTTTTCGGGTTTGAAAACTTTTGGTATGTGCCGCTGGATAAAAAGGATATGGATGAATTCCGTGAGGCATACTTAAAGGACAGGGAAAATGCGGATTATTCCACCTTTAAGAACGAATTAATATGCGGGGAAGTTTCCTACCGGGCGGAACGTGACGAAGAAGATGAGGACGGCAGATGGACCACGTATATCAAATTTAATTATGATATTTATCCGTCTTACCGTAATACCCTTGCATTTTTGGAGGAAAAAGGCGCGTATGATGCCGCCCTGATTCATGCGGACGAAGTGGAATCCGTTACGGTGACCAATTACCACAGAGAGATGTATGAAAAGCTGGAAGAAGGCGGAATGCCGGAGGCTGAGGCGGATTTGGAACGCGGCAGGGAAACCTATGCCGTGACGAAAAGGTTTACACGGGAAGACCAAATTGAGGAATTGCTGCAGGCGGTATATCCTGCTTCCTTTGATAACCGGTGGAATCCGGAGGACATCATCAGCAATGATTATTCCGTGTCAGTGCGTTTTAAGGAATCGGTGGATAAAGGGGAAATCCTGTATGATTCACGCGACGGCATAAGTTTGGAGCTGATTGCCGGACGCATCCCGTCCTGGCTGGCACAGGAAACGGCATACCAGTGAACGGAAGACGGTACGTTTATTTATTATAACGGATGCAGCGTAATCCGGCATAAAGTTTGGTAGCGCGGCAGCCGCATGTCCATGAATTTTTTCCGCTTTTTCCGGAAATAACTATGGGGAAAAACAATCCCCACAGGAATGGATGGAGGATGGAAGGAAGGCTGATTTTCGGAAAGGAGCAGAAAATTCATGGATTTATGTTTAAAAATTACGGATGTCCGCGGCAGGGAAATTTTGGATTCCAGGGGGAATCCGACGGTGGAAGCGGAAGTGACGGTGGAAGGAAGCATAACGGGGCGTGCGGCAGTGCCTTCGGGGGCGAGCACGGGCCAGTTTGAGGCGGTGGAAATCAGGGACGGGGAAACCAGGTATTTCGGGCTGGGTGTCCGCAATGCCGTGAAAAATATCAATACAAAATTAAAAAACGCGCTGGTCGGGGTAAACGTCCTGGACCAAAGCCTGATTGACCGGATTTTGGTGGAGACGGACGGCACGGACAACAAAGGGAACTTGGGGGCGAACGCCACGCTGGGCGTATCCATGGCGTGTGCCAGGGCGGCGGCGGAAGCGCTGGAACTGCCGCTGTACCGCTATTTGGGCGGCGTGCATCCGAGACTGCTTCCCGTGCCGATGATGAATATCCTAAACGGCGGGAAACATGCGGCGAACACGGTGGATTTCCAGGAGTTTATGATTATGCCGGTGCAGGCGGAATGTTTTGCGGACGGACTTAGGATTTGTGCGGAAATTTACCATAATTTAAAAAAGATACTGGACGACAGGGGGCTGTCCACGGGTGTGGGGGATGAAGGCGGCTTTGCGCCTGACCTGCCGGATGCGGCGGCAGTGCTTTCCCTTATCGTGGAGGCCATCGAAACAAGCAAATACGTGCCGGGGCAGGACATCAAAATCGCATTGGACGTGGCGAGCAGCGAACTGTATAACGGAAAGACCGGCATGTATCATTTCCCGGGTGAAAGCAAGCTGGGCGGAAGCGAAGTCGTGCGGGGTACGGAGGAAATGATTTCCTATTACGAGGAGCTGATTAAGAAATTCCCCATTGTTTCCATTGAAGACGGGCTGGCGGAGGACGACTGGGACGGCTGGAAGATGATGACGGAACGTTTGGGCGGACAAATCCAGCTTGTGGGCGACGACCTGTTCGTAACCAACACGAAACGGCTGGATGCGGGCATTAAGCTGGGCGTCGCCAATGCCATTCTTGTTAAAGTAAACCAAATCGGAACGGTATCCGAGGCAATGGAAGCCATAGAAATGGCGCATAAGAATGCATACCGCGCCGTGATTTCCCACCGTTCCGGCGAAACGGAGGATACGTTTATTGCCGATCTTGCCGTCGCCGTGAATGCGGGACAGATTAAAACGGGCGCGCCCTGCCGCTCCGACCGTGTGGCGAAATATAACCGGCTTCTGCGCATTGAGGATGCGTTGGGGGACACGGCGGCATATATGGAACCGTTCCGTAAAATATAGAAAATACAGAAAATATAGGTTGGGGAGTCCGGGTGACCGGGCTCTTTTCCTTTAGCCACGGAAATTAATGTCCGGTTCCCGTCCACCGTCCTGCTGCGGTTTGACGCCGCCCGGGAACCGAACATTGATTTCCATGACATTTAACGGAATAACGGAATAAATTGAAGAAAAAGGGATTTCATGATAAAATGGGCTTGGATTACAGGATAAAAAGGAAAAGGAGAAAGGACTTCATGAAAAAGATACTGGTAGTCATCGACATGCAAAACGATTTTATAGACGGTGCCTTGGGAACAAAGGAGGCGCAGGCTATCGTGGAAAAGGTAGTGGCAAAAATCCATGCTTATCCGGCGGAAAATATTTATGCCACAAGGGATACCCACGGTGAAGATTATTTGGAAACGTGTGAAGGGAAATCCCTTCCGGTGGAACATTGCATCAAGGGGACAAGGGGATGGCAGATACGGGAAGAAGTGATGGAGGCCATGCCGCAGGCGCACCTTGTGGATAAACCCACGTTCGGCTCCATGGAATTGGCGCAACTGTTGTGGGAAGAAGCACAAAAGGAGGAAGTGGAGATTGAACTGGTGGGACTGTGTACCGACATTTGCGTGGTGACAAACGCCCTGCTTTTAAAGACGAAACTGCCGGAAACAAAAATATCCGTGGATGCATCCTGCTGCGCGGGCGTTACGCCCAAAAGCCATGAAGCGGCCCTGACTACGATGAAAATGTGCCAGGTGGCGGTGGAATCTTAGAGCGTGTTGGAAAAGACTCCTTAAATAATTTTTTAAAGACAGCCCCAAATTTAAGTGGGAAAAAAGCCCTACTTATGTTATAATGGAAGGCAGTAAGAGGAGGCGCTGTTTTGTTCACAGGAGGGTAAAGCGATGGAGTATAGTGAGGAATTGTTTGCGAAAAGCGCAAATAAAAAAGCAATGTCCATTTGGCTGACGGTATGCATCGCCCTTTCAGGGGCATATCTGCTGGAAGTGGTCAAAGGATCAAGGACAGTGGCATATTATGCTGCATTTATTGTCATCTGCTGGATACCGGTAGTCATTGGCTTTTTAGTCCTAAAAATAAAGGGAATGGCGACAGGGATTTTTAAGGAAGTCATTGCGGTAGGTTACGGATTGTTTTACCTGTTTGTATTAATGACGACCACGTCCATGCTTCCCGTTATGTACATACTGCCCGTGGCGAGCATGCTCGTATTGTATAAGGACAGATACCTGCTGATGCGCTGCGGTATTGCAAATATCCTTTGTGTTGTGGCTTTTATCGTCAAAAATTACACGGCGGGCATTAACAGCCCGGCCGATATCGCCAATTATGAAATACAGATTGCGGCGGTTATTTTGTGCTATGCGGGGTATATCGTTTCCATCAATCATTTAAGTGCGTCCGACGGGGCAATGCTTAAATCGGTGGAGGGCAATTTACAGAGGGTGGTGCGTACCATTGAACAGGTAAAGTCGGCAAGCTCTGCCGTAGTGGACGGAGTGACGGTGGTACGTGAACTTTCGGACGAAAATAAGGAAGGAGCCAATACCGTCGTACAGAGCATGGCGGAACTGGCGGATAATAACCATGTGTTAAACCAAAAAGTAGAGTCTTCCATGGACATGACGGAAGACATCAACCGTCAGGTGGCAAATGTGGCGGAACTGACCGAGCGTATGGTGGCATTGATTAAGGAATCGTCCGAACATGCTTCCATGAGTTCGGCGGAACTGGAAAATGTGGTGGAATCCACCAACGTTATGGCGCAGTTGTCCGCCGAGGTGGAAAAAATCCTCGGCGAATTCCGCAGCCAGTTTGATATGGTGAAACAGGAGACGGGTACCATTGAAAGCATTACATCCCAAACAAACCTTTTGGCTTTAAACGCCTCCATCGAGGCGGCGAGGGCAGGAGAAGCCGGAAAAGGTTTTGCGGTGGTGGCCGACGAAATCAGGAACTTAAGCATGGGAACGCAAAATTCCTCCGGCAGCATTATGGCGGCGCTGCATCATTTGGAAGATACGTCCGATAAGATGACGGATTCCATCACCACCATTTTGGACCTGATCGGCGAAACATTAGGGAAAATGAAGACGGTAAATACCAGCGTGGGCGCCATTACCGAGGATTCCAGACAGCTTGACGGGGAAATCCGTGTGGTGGATACGGCAATCAAGGAAGTGGAACGCTCCAACCAAAACATGGTGGACAACATGAAACAGGTGAAGGACATCATGGTGATGATGACGCAGAGCGTGGAACATTCCGAAGCCACCACCAAAACCATGCTGAGCAAATATGCGGAAACCTCCCGTAACGTTATTTTAATCGAAAACGTGGTAGGAAAGCTGGTGGAAGAACTTGGGGAAGGCGGCTTCATGGGCGTGGCGGATGCGAAAAAAGGCATGAAGCTGACGATTCTTGCTCCGGACGGGAAAGAATACCGGACGGAAGTGGAAGAAGTCGCCGAGGACGGAATCTTTATCCGCATGACGGGGGAAGCGGAACGCTATTTCGAATCCGCGGTCCGGAAGCAGAACTATGAGGTCCAGATTATTGTGGACAATTCCCTCTATACATGGAAAGAGGTAGGAATCATGCCGTTTAAGAAGAACGGTGAAAACGTTTATAAGCTGTGTATCCTGGGCAATCCAAAGGTCATGAACCGCAGGAAATATGAAAGGCTGGAATTAAACAATGCCTGCACCGTGAAAATGGGTTCCGCTTCCTATGAAGGCAGGATGATTAATATCAGCGCGGGCGGTTTCGCTTTTTCCTGTGATGCGCGGGAGTTCGGCAATGCAAAGGGACAGCAGGCGGATGTGACGGTCCGGGGATTTGACTTACTAAACGGGAAGGTGTTAAACGGCTGCATCATCCGGTCTTCTTATGACGAGGGCAGGTATATTGTCGGCTGCCGTATGCCTGAGGATCATGTGGCAATCCGCGATTATATTAAGGAAAGGGTTTCGGCTTCCTAGAGCTGCCGGTATTGTAAATTTTTTCATAAAATACTTGAAATTTTATCGGCCCTATGCTAAACTGGAACCTGCGTATATCGGACGCAGGATGGGAAAGGAGCAGGATATTTGAAATGCAGGCGTTAAGGACAGTATTATTAATTGTATTTATTATAATTTGCATAGCGTTGGTTATATTAGTATTGATGCAGGAAGGCAAATCGGCAGGATTAGGGGCAATCAGCGGTGCAGCGGAAACTTACTGGGGAAAAAATAAAGGCCGTTCCATGGAAGGGACCCTTGTGAAAGTCACTAAGTTTTTGGCGGTAGGCTTCATAGTTTTGGCGGCTATCCTGAATCTGAATGTATTTTAAGCGGTACATGATTACAAAAGCGCTCTTGCAAAAGTAAGGGTGCTTTTTTTGCACATACGTGAAACCAGTCAAGGAAAACGAAAAAGGAAGAATGATGGAAAAGGAATTTAAAATGGAACCGGAAAAGGAAGTATTTCAAAAAAGGAAGGAATTAATCTGTGAACTGATACAGGATGAATGTTACGTTCCCATGAAGGAAAAGGAAATGGCGGCGTTCATGCAGGTGGCAAAGGAAGACCGCAGGGAACTGCGCAGGGCGCTGGAGGAACTGCTGCGGGAAGGGAAAATCAGCGTGACCGCAAAGGGAAAGTACGTAAAACCGGATGCGGATTTGTTTACGGGTACTTTTATCAGCAATGCCCGCGGTTTCGGCTTTGTGGAAGTGGAAGGAAGGGAAACGGACCTGTTTATACCGGAAACCGCAGTAAACGGTGCATTCCACCACGATACCGTGCAGGTAAAACTGCTTGCCGGACAGAAAGGAAAGCGGCAGGAAGCGGAAGTGGTCCGTATTTTGGAAAGAGGAATGACGCAGGTGGTGGGAACCTACCAAAAATCAAGGAATTACGGTTTTGTCATTCCTGATGACGCGAAAGTCGGCGCGGATATTTTCGTGGCATCGGAGCGTTCCAAGGGAGCCGTGGACGGGCATAAAGTTGTGGTGGAACTGACGGATTACGGCGACGGCAGGAAAAATCCGGAAGGTAAGGTAGTAGAAATTCTCGGACACATCAATGATCCGGGTGTGGATATCCTTTCCATCGTCCGGAGTTATGACATGCCTATGGAATTTGAAGAAAAAGTGCTGAACCAGGCGGCGCGCGTGGCATCGGAAGTGTCGGAAGCGGACATGCAGGGCCGGGAAGATTTAAGGGACGTGCAGATGGTGACCATAGACGGCGAAGACGCCAAGGATTTGGACGATGCGGTCAGCGTGTCGGAAGAAGACGGGGAATACCTGCTCG
The DNA here is from genome assembly GCA_947653315.1 of uncultured Lachnospiraceae bacterium. GTDB lineage: Bacteria > Bacillota > Clostridia > Lachnospirales > Lachnospiraceae > Kineothrix. The sequence continues at coordinate 1,972 of CANTGP010000045.1, read as the reverse complement.
GTGTCCATATTGCGGATGTGACGAATTACGTGCAGGAAAATTCCGCGCTGGACAGGGAAGCATTAAAGCGCGGAACCAGCGTGTACCTGACGGACCGGGTGATTCCCATGCTGCCCCATAAGCTGTCCAACGGCATCTGCTCGTTAAATGAAGGCGTGGACAGGCTGGCGTTAAGCTGCATCATGCGGATTAACCCTAAAGGTGAGGTGACGGATTACCGCATTGTTGAGTCCGTCATACGGGTGGACAGGCGTATGTCCTATACCAGCGTGAAAAAAATTCTGGAAGATAACGACGGAGAAGAATGCAGGAAATATGAGGAACTGGTACCCATGTTCCAAAGGATGGAAAAACTGGCGGGAATCCTGCGTGCGAAGCGGAAGAAGCGCGGCTCCATCGATTTTGATTTCCCGGAAACCAAAATCATACTGGACGGGGAAGGACATCCACTGGAAATCAAACCTTATGAAAGGAACACGGCAACGAAAATCATAGAGGATTTTATGCTGCTCGCCAACGAAACGGTGGCACAGCATTTCTACTGGCTGGAGCTCCCCTTCGTATACCGGACCCATGACAATCCTGACCCGGAGAAAATACAGCAGCTTGGCGTTTTTATCGGCAATTTCGGTTATGGGATTAAGACGACGAAAGAGGATGTCCACCCAAAGGAAATCCAAAAACTGTTAGGAAAAATCGAAGGGACGCCGGAGGAAGCGCTCATCAGCCGTTTGGCGCTGCGCAGCATGAAACAGGCAAAATATTCCGTGGACTGTACCGGACACTTCGGGCTTGCCTGCCAGTACTACTGCCATTTTACTTCGCCAATCCGCAGATATCCTGACCTGCAGATTCACCGGATTATCAAGGAACAGTTAAGGGGGCGGTTAAGGGAAGAACGCATCCTGCACTATAACGGGATTCTTACGCAGGTGGCGGACCATTCTTCCAAGATGGAGCGCAGGGCGGACGAAGCGGAGAGGGAAACGGATAAACTGAAAAAAGCGGAGTACATGGAACAGCATATCGGGGAACGCTTTGAGGGCGTGGTGTCCGGCATTACCGCCTGGGGCATTTATGTGGAACTTCCCAATACCGTGGAAGGGTTAATTCATGTTTCCTCCTTAACCGGCGATTATTTTTACTATGACGAGGCGAATTACGAAATGGTAGGGCGGGATACCGGAAAGAAATATAAGCTGGGACAGCGCATTGCGGTAACGGTGGAAAAAACCGACCGGTTTACCAGGACCGTGGATTTTGCGGAAGCGGACGGGGAAGAAGAATAGGCTAAGAAAAATAGGAAAATAGGTTAAGAAAAAATAGGTTAAAAAATAGGTTAAGAGAAATAGGTAAGAGAAGGGGTGTCAACATGGGTGAAACCATGAAGCTGGTGGCAAATAATAAAAAGGCATACCATGATTATTTTATTGAGGAAAAATATGAAGCGGGAATCGTGCTCCACGGCACGGAGGTCAAGTCCATGCGTATGGGAAAATGCAGCATCAAGGAGGCGTTTGTACGTGTGGAAAACGGGGAAGTCTTTGTTTACGGGATGCATGTCAGTCCTTACGAAAAAGGGAACATCTTCAACAAAGACCCGCTCCGTGTGCGGAAACTGCTCCTGCACAAACAGGAAATAAACCGGATGGCGGGTAAGATTGCGGAGAAAGGTTATACGCTCGTCCCGTTGCAGGTATACTTTAAGGACGGAAAGGCAAAAGTGGAAATCGGACTGGCAAAAGGGAAAAAGCTGTATGACAAACGGCATGACATTGCGAAGAAAGACCAGCGCAGGGAAGCCGAAAAAGAATTAAAATTAAAAATCAGGGGATAACTTATTGAATCATGGGAAAAAATAAGGTATAATAAATACAGTTCCGGGCAGGACGGGACAAAACGGAATCGGGGATAGTAAAGGTTTCGACAGGGGTCTTGCAGCTGGAGAAGCTATCCGCAGGCGATGCGTCAA
>CANTGP010000044.1 GCA_947653315.1 uncultured Lachnospiraceae bacterium | reverse complement strand
TTCCCACAGTTCATCCAATTCCAACAGGTCGCGGAAGAAATTGATGCCGTCAAAGGAATATGCGGCGGCAAATACCAGCAAAAAGATGCTGAGGAAAACGACAATACCGCTGATGACGGACCACAGGGAGCTGACGAGCAGTTTGGACAGAATAATCATTCTCGGCGTCACCGGCAGGGTATTGGTTAAATATCCTTCATCCGTATAGACGTTCCGGTAAAAACGGATGGCGATATATACGACGACGGCGATGAGGCCCGCAAAAATGCCGACAATGTAAAACATGATGGCGGTCACCGACAGCATTTCTATGGCAAAGGAGTCGATTTCCCAAAAAGGGGTAACCAGTGTGGCCATTCCGACCAAAGTGACAATGAGCAGAGCCAGGTTAATGGCGGCAGGAACTTTCCAAAATGCTTTCCATTCATATTTAAATAATTTTACTAACATGCGAATACCCTCCTGAAATAAGAATCTACCGACTGCCCGTATTCTTCCCGGATTTGGTCCACGCTCATATGGGCGAGCACCATTCCCTGGCGGATCAGGATGACTTCATCCAAAATGTTTTCAATGTCCGTAATCAGGTGGGTGGACAGCAGGATACTGGAATTTTCATTGTAATTCGTAATGATGGTCCGCAGGATGTAATCCCTCGCCGCAGGATCCACGCCCGCAATGGGTTCATCCAGAATATACAAATCCGCCCTCCGGCTCATGACCAGAATCAACTGTACTTTTTCTTTGGTACCCTTTGACAACGTCTTTAACGGCGCGGTAAAAGGCACCCCAAGGCTGCCCAGCATGGTAAAGGCGCGTTCCCTGTCGAAATCCGCATAAAAATCGCAGAAGAAATCCACAATATCGCACACTTTCATCCCGTTTTGCAGATAGGTGCGCTCCGGCAGGTAGGCGACCCGTTCCTTGGTGGCAACGCCGGGTTCCTGGCCGTTGATTAAGACGGTTCCCGCCGTAGGCGTGAGCAGTCCGTTCATCATTTTAATCAGTGTGGACTTGCCGCTCCCGTTGGGACCAAGCAGCCCGATGATTTTACCGCGGGGGATGATGAGATTCATGTTATTGACTGCCAAATGGTTTCCGAATTCCTTCGTCAGTCCCCGTATTTCCGCTAATGCTTCCATAAATTATACTCCCTCCTTTAGTACCTGTTCGACCAGCGTTACGATTTCTTTTTCCGTATATCCCAGCTCTTTCATCATACGGAAGAAATTGCTGATATATTCATCGGCAAGCGCCGCCCGTGTCAGCCGGATTTTCTCGTTGTCCTCCGTTACGGTGCGCCCGCTGGTCCGCTGTGTGTTGATTAACCCGTTCCGTTCCAGTTCCGCAAGCGCCTTCTGCATTGTGTTCGGGTTGACGCTCGCTTCCGCCGCCAGTTCCCGCACGCTGGGAAGCCTGCCGCCTGCCTGGTATTTGCCGGATACAATCTGCATTTGGATAATTTCCATTAACTGGGCATAAATGGGCTTATCCGCATCTAAATTCCATGCCATGATTTCCATCCTTTCCTTCCTCCGTTTTGCCGTATCCTGTATGCCGGATGCGGGAAGTAAATCCATATTTCTGTATTACTTAAATAATACAATAAGACGAAATGAAAATTTTGTCAAGGGGTTTGGGGAAAATTTATGGTTTCAGGACAAATGTTATGGGGAACCCTTGCGGGCAGACGCAATTTGTTATAAGATAATTAATAAAAAAGAAGATAAACCGGGATAAAAAATCACGGGAAAAATTACGGAAAAAATTACGGAAAAAAGAAGGGAACCGTCATGGATTTAGCAAAGTTAAGGGAACAGATTGACGCCATCGACAAACAGATTGTGGATTTATATGAGCAACGGATGGATGTTGCCAAACAGGTGGCGCAGTACAAGATGGAAACGGGAAAGAAAGTACTGGATAAGGAGAGGGAAGAAGCAAAAATCAGGCAAGTGAAATCCATGACCCATAACGAGTTTAACAGTACCGGGGTGGAGGAGCTTTTTGAGCAGATTATGTCCATGAGCAGGAAACTGCAGTATCAGATGTTGACGGAAAAAGGGGCGCTTGGCAGGCTGCCGTTCATCGGGGTGGACAGGCTGGATACGGAACATGCCAGGGTAGTGTTCCCGGGTGCGGAAGGCGCGTATACGCAGGCGGCGATGGAACGGTATTTCGGGAAAAACGTCAACAGTTTCCATGTGGATACGTTCCGGGATGCGATGATTGCCATTGACGAAGGAAGCGCCGATTATGCGGTGCTTCCCATAGAAAATTCCACGGCGGGCATCGTCAACGAGATTTATGACATGCTGGTGGAGTTTGAGAACTATATCGTGGGCGAACAGATTATCAAAATCGAACATTGTCTGATGGCGCTTCCCGGAACCAAAACAGAGGATATCAAGACGGTGTATGCCCACCCGCAGTCGTTGATGCAGAGCTCCAGGTACCTGCAGGAACATGCTTCCTGGCGGCAGATTGGCATGAACAACAATGCTTTTGCGGCGCGGAAAGTGGCGGAAGATAAGGACTATACGCAGGCGGCGATTGCCGGCGAACATGCGGCGGAAACTTACGGGCTTGAGATTCTTGAAAAGGGCGTGAACCAGTCCAGTATTAATTCCACCCGTTTTATCGTGGTGACGAACCAAAAGATTTTTTTAAAAGATGCGAAGAAAGTAAGCATCTGTTTTGAAGTACCCCATGAAAGCGGCTCCCTTTACCATATGCTGTCCCATTTTATTTACAACAACCTGAACATGAATAAAATCGAAAGCCGACCTTTGGAGGACCGGAACTGGGAATACCGTTTCTTCATTGATTTTGACGGCAACCTCGCGGACAGCGCGGTGAAGAACGCCTTGCGCGGACTGCGTGACGAAGCAAGGGAAATGAAGATTTTAGGGAATTACTGATTGGAATGCGGAAAACCGGAAGGTGGAAAGCATGAGCGGAAAACAGGAATGCTAAAAGCAGGAATGCGGAAAGCATTTTGGCAGCCGGCAGGAGAGGACGGGACGGATAGCAAATGTGGGAAAAGGAACTGATGGTATACAGGGATTTTAAGGATGGGGAACTGCTGCATGACATGGCATGGCTGATGGGGCATTACGGAGACGGCGGGGAGGAGGCGAAAGCCCTTTTGTATGACTGTATGCACCGCCTTTTGGAGATGGCGGGGCACCATGGTTTTTACGGGAACCTGTGGCACTGTTACCTCACGAACTTATTGGTAAATAATGAAAACAGTTACAGCATGGCGTGCGAGATACGGGGAGAAGTGGAAGGCACCATTAACCGGGCGGTGCTCCATGATATCCTGATTTTTAAAAAATTTTATGACTATGATTTTAAGGATATGATGCGGACACTCGATATGGACTGTTTTTCGCTGGCGCTTTCTTATGAAAGCTGTAAGCAGGGGAGTAAGGTGTATAACACCCGCATCTGTAAGCGGATTTGCGATTTGGCGGTGAAATTCACACAGGACCATTCACCGGAGGAAATGAAGGCGACGCTGACGGAATTTTACCGGGAATACGGCGTCGGGAAATTCGGGCTTCATAAGGCGTTCCGCATTGTCCATGACGGGCAGGGGGTGCAGATTGTACCCATCCTCAATATCGCCCATGTCCGTTTGGACGACCTGGTGGGGTACGAAATCCCAAAGAAGAAGCTCACCGACAACACGGAAGCCTTTGTGGAGGGCAGGAAGGCGAACAACTGCCTGCTGTTCGGCGATGCGGGAACGGGAAAATCCTCCAGCATAAAGGCGATTGCCAATGAGTATTATGGGAAAGGGCTGCGCATCATTGAGGTTTACAAGCACCAGTTCCAGGATTTGAATGACGTGATTGCACAGATTAAGAACCGTAATTATAAATTTATTATTTATATGGACGATTTGAGTTTTGAGGAGTTTGAAATCGAATATAAATATTTAAAGGCGGTGATAGAGGGCGGATTGGAGAAAAAACCGGAAAATGTCCTGATTTATGCCACTTCCAACCGCAGGCACCTGATTAAAGAGACTTTTGCGGATAAGGAAGGGCGCAGGGACCAGCTTCATTCCAGCGATACGGTGCAGGAGAAACTGTCTTTGGTATCCCGTTTCGGCGTTACGGTGTTCTTTTGCGCGCCGGATAAAAAGCAGTTCCAGGAAATTGTCCGCGTGCTTGCCCAAAGGCACGGAATTACCATGCCGGAGGACGAGCTGCTTATGGAAGCGAACCAGTGGGAACTGGCGCACGGCGGGTTGTCGGGAAGGACGGCGCAGCAGTTCGTGGACTACCTGCTTGGGAAAATCGGGTAAGTTGGGAGAGAGGAGAGGGGTCGGATGAAGACATTTGCAGCGATTGACGTAGGTTCTTTTGAGCTTTCCATGAAAATATTTGAAATATCCTCCAAAACGGGGATGCGGGAAATCGACCATATCAGGCATCATATCGATTTGGGGATGGACACTTATGCGGTAGGTAAGATTACCTACGCACGGATGGACGAACTGTGCCGTTACCTGAATGAATATACGCAAATCATGAAAACCTATAAGGTGTCGGAATACAAGGCATATGGTACAAGCGCCATCAGGGAGACGGAAAACACCACCATTATCCTCGACCAGATACGGCAGAGGACGGGCATTAACGTGGAGGTATTGAACAACTCGGAACAGCGTTTTCTGGATTATAAATCCATTGCTTTCATGGGGGAAGCCTTTAACCGGTTTATCGAAAAAGGGACGGCAATCGTGGATATCGGCGGGGGAAGCATACAGATTTCCCTTTTTGACAAGGACACGCTGATTGCCACGCAGAATATGCGGCTTGGGGTTTTGCGGGTAAGGGATTATCTGTACCATTTGGATGTGGGACGCAGACAGTATGAAAGGCTGATCGATGAACTGGCGCATTCCCAGCTTGCGGTATTTAAGAAGCTCTATTTAAAGGATAAGCAGATTGAAAATATTATTATCGTTGACGATTATATTTCCGCGCTTTTAAGGAAGAAGCATTTTGCCGAGAGGGTCGGCGGACAGGTGGACGTCGGGACATTCCGTGAGCTGATGGGGCTTTTGGAGGAAAAGACGCTGCAGGAGTTGACGAAGCTGTTTGACATGCCGGAGGAAACAATTATCCTTCTGTACATTTCCTATGTCCTGCTGTCCCGGATTATCGAGACCATGGATGCCAGTATGCTTTGGGCGCCGGGCGTGACGCTCTGTGACGGCATCGCCTATGAATATGCCCAAAACAACAAAATCATCCTGCCGGAACATGATTTTGAACAGGACATCATAGCCTGTGCGCAGAACATCAGCAAACGATACATGGGAAGCCGTAAGCGCGGGGAAACTTTAGAGCGGATTGCGCTGACCATTTTTGACAGCATGAAGCGGATTCACGGGCTGGGTGAGAGGGACCGGCTGCTTTTGCAGATCGCCACGCTGCTCCATGACTGCGGGAAATATATCAGTATGGTGAACCTGGGGGAATGCTCTTACAGCATTATCACCGCCACGGAAATCATCGGATTGTCCCATTTGGAACAGGAAATCGTGGCAAACGTGGTAAAATATAACCATATGGATTTTGAATATTATGATGAAATGGGAAAGATGTCCATGTTGGACCGGGAATCTTACCTGAAAATTGCGAAGCTGACCGCTATTTTGCGGGTGGCGAACGGGCTGGACAGGAGCCATAAGCAGAAGTTTAAGAACGTAAAGACGAAACTGATGGACAACGAGCTTGTGATTACGGTGGAGACGAATGAGGATATTACGCTGGAAAAAGGAATGTTCAGCCACCGTGCCGAATTTTTCGAGGAAGTATACAGCGTAAAGCCGGTCATCAAACAAAAGAGGAATTTATAGCGGAAAGAAAATGGTAAAAAGAGCGGGGAAAGAGAACAGGGAAATGAAAGAAAATAGAAAAGTCAAAGAAGCGGAAAAAGAAATTGGGAAAAAAACAGAAGTTTTGGAAAAAGAAGCGGAAGCGGATTATACCGACAGCAAATATTATACCAACCGGGAAATGAGCTGGATTCTGTTCAACAAAAGGGTGCTCAGTGAGGCGAGGGACAAACAGATTCCCCTGTTTGAGCGCGTGAAGTTCTTAAGCATCACCGCGTCCAATTTGGACGAATTTTTCATGGTCCGTGTGGCGGCGCTTAAGGATATGGTAAACGGGGGCTATACCAAGACGGATATTGCAGGGTTAAAGCCTTCGGAACAGCTTGCCATGGTGAACAAGGCGACCCATGAGCTGGTCAACCTCCAGTATTCTACATACAAGAGGTCGCTGGTGCCGCTGTTATATACTAACGGGCTGCGCATTATCGAACACCACGAGGATCTGACGGCGGGGGAAATCGAGTATGTGGACCGCTATTTCATGGAAAACGTTTATCCGGTGCTGACGCCCATGGCGGTGGATTCTTCAAGGCCGTTTCCGTTAATCCGCAACAAATCGCTGAATATCGGCGCACTCGTGCGGAAAAAGGAAGGGGATGAAGAACTGGAATTTGCCACCGTACAGGTACCCAGCGTACTGCCCCGGATTGTTCCCATCCCTTCGGAAAAGGAAGGGGAGCGGGTGATTATCCTGCTGGAAGAACTGGTGGAGCGCAATATCGGAAAGCTGTTTTTGAATTATAACATTGTCTGCGCTTATCCGTTCCGAATTATGCGGAATGCGGATTTCATCATAGAAGAGGACGAAACGGAAGACCTCTTAAAAGAAATCGAGAAAAAGTTAAAACGCAGGCAGTGGGGGCAGGCAATCCGCCTGGAGGTGGAGAGCGGCATCGATAAGCGGCTGTTGAAAATCATACGGGACGAACTGTTCATCAAGGAGGAGGATATTTACCAGATTGACGGACCGCTGGATTTGACATACCTGATGAAAATGTACGGGCTGGAAGGGTTTGACCATTTAAAAGAGTCCGCTTATGCGCCGCCCCAGCCGGTGCCGGAGCTTTCGGAGGACTGTGACATTTTCGGGGAAATCCGTAAGCATGATATCCTCCTGCACCATCCGTACCAAACGTTTGCGCCCGTGGTGGAGTTTATCCGCAGGGCGGCGAAGGATCCGGACGTGCTTGCCATCAAACAGACCCTTTACCGTGTCAGCGGCAATTCCCCCATTATCGCCGCATTGGCGCTGGCGGCGGAAAACGGCAAGCAGGTGTCGGTGCTGGTAGAGTTAAAAGCGCGTTTTGACGAGGAAAATAACATCGTGTGGGCGAAGATGCTGGAAAAAGCAGGCTGCCATGTCATATACGGTTTGGTGGGGTTAAAGACCCACAGTAAAATTACGCTGGTGGTGCGCAAGGAGGAAGATGGTATCCGCCGTTACGTCCATTTGGGAACGGGAAATTATAACGACGCCACTGCGAAACTGTATACCGATTTGGGGATGTTTACGTGCAGCAGACCGGTAGGCGAGGACGCCACGGCGGTGTTCAATATGCTTTCCGGTTATTCGGAACCGCGCTTTTGGAATAAACTGGCGTTGGCGCCCCTTTGGTTAAAGGATAAATTCCTGTATTTGATTGCGCGGGAAACCGCATCGGCGAAAGCGGGCAGGAATGCCCATATTATCGCGAAGATGAATTCCCTTTGCGACAGGGATATCATTGCGGCGCTTTACGGGGCGAGTGCGGCAGGCGTGAAGATCGAGCTGATCATCCGGGGAATCTGTACGTTAAAAGTAGGGATTCCGGGTGTCAGCGAGAACATCAGCGTGCGCTCCATCGTGGGTAATTTTTTGGAGCACAGCCGGATTTTCTATTTTGAAAACGACGGCGTACCGGAAATATACTGCGGAAGCGCGGACTGGATGCCCCGCAACCTAGAGCGGCGCGTGGAAATCCTCTTTCCGGTGGAACAGCCGGATTTAAAGGAGAAGGTGCTTCACATTTTACAGGGGGAATTAAAGGATACGGTAAAAGCCCATGTGTTAAAGGCTGACGGGACTTATGAAAAAGTGGATAAGCGCGGGAAACCGGCATATAATTCCCAGCTTGTATTTTCGCTGGAGGCGAAGAAAGCGGCGCGCCTTGGTACCGAGGCGGTGGATGAGCGGGTATTCATACCGGAGACCCACCATCAATAAGGGAGTATGATTAAAGAGATTATTATTAAAGAGAATATGATGAAAGAGAGTATAATTAGCAGGAAGGAAGCGTAAATGAGGATTATTTTGGCATCGGCTTCACCGAGACGCAAAGAGCTGTTAACGCAGGTCGGCATGGTCTATGAGGTGGCGCCGAGTACGGTGGAAGAAAACATGGCGGGAACGCTGCCGGAGGAAATCGTCCAAGGGCTTTCGGCGCAGAAAGCGGAGGATGTCTGCGGAAGGCTTTTGGAGCGGGGAGAGGAAGACTTCCTGGTCATCGGGGCGGATACGGTGGTGGCGTTAGGAGGTTCCGTGATGGGAAAACCGTCGTGTAAGGAGGATGCCTGCCGGATGCTAGGACTGCTGCAGGGGAAGACCCATCAGGTATACACGGGTGTGACGCTTTGCGGGAGAAGAAAGGGCGGGACGGATATCCGCCAAACGTTTTACGAAAAAACGGACGTGTCCATGTATCCCATGGACGCGGAAGAAATCCGGGCATATGTGGAAACGGGGGAACCGCTGGACAAGGCGGGTGCGTATGCCATTCAGGGAAGGTGCGCGGCGTATATTGAGAAAATAAACGGGGATTACAATAATGTGGTGGGACTGCCGGTGGGCAGGCTGTGCCGGGAGATGAAGGAATACGGGAATTGGGAATAAGGGAATTAGGAATAAGGGAATAACTATGAGATAGGAAAAGGATTCGAAATGGCTAAAATAAAACTGATTGCAAGCGATATAGACGGTACGCTGATTAAGGATTCCACGCCTGATTTGTACCCGGAAATGGCGGATGCCATACGCAGGCTGGCAAAACAGGGAATCCTGTTCTGTGCCGCCAGCGGAAGGCAGTACCAAAGCATACGGAACGTATTCCGGGAAGCCGGGGAAGACCTTGTTTTTATCGCGGAGAACGGGGCGCAAATCCGTTACCGGGAGCGTGACATCAGCGTGACGCCCATGAAAAGAAAGGATGTGGAAGGGATTGTAAGGCAGCTTAGGCAGTATTACGATACCTGCGATATCATTGTTTCCACCGCAAACGGGAGTCTGGTGGAAAGCCGCAACCGGGAATTTATTGATTTGATTACGTATGGTTACCACAATCAATTCAGGCAGGTGAAGGATGTGCTGGAAGAAGACGCGCAGATTATTAAAATTGCCATTTACCAAAAGGAGAGTATCCGTAAGCTGGGGGAAGGGACACTGATTCCCATGTGGAAGGACAGGGTAAAGGTATGCATGGCGGGTGAAGACTGGGTGGATTTCATGGATGCGTCGGTGGACAAGGGGAACGCCCTGCGGTTTTTGCAGAATTATTTCGGGATAGCCAAAGAGGAGACCATGGCATTTGGCGATAACAATAACGATATCGGGCTGATGCAGGCGGCCGGGGAGAGTTACGCCGTGGAAAATGCCAGGGAAGAAGTAAAAGCGGCTGCGAAGCACACCTGTCCGCCCTATTGGGATAAAGGCGTGTACCGGGTGGTAAACGAACTGTTGACGGATGAATGAGAACGTTATATAGTTAGCATAGCGGATAAAGACCGGAGAAACGAAAAGGAGGATGCAGGATGCACGAATTTGATGATGCGGTATTAAAGTGTTTTTTGAAAAACCAAAGCCAGTTATTTCCGGAGGACGTGGCGGATACGCCGGAGGCAGCGGAAGCCTTTTTGGAGGAATGCATGGCAGTGGTGGTAAACTCCGTACAGGAAGTATGGGAGTATTTTGACGAGGCAGGTTTGGACATGGAAGGTGCGGGCGAGGAAGAAATCCTGGAAGCGGATGAAGTCTTTGACGTCGGGGACGGCAGGTACCTGATTGTGGAGGGGTAAACGGATGCGGACCAAAAAGAGGCGGGCAGGCGTATGGGGGTACGGCGGGTAGGGAAGATGTTCTTCCCTACCCGATGTTAAGGCAGTTCCTTCACCATGGCGACTGCCTGTTCTATGATGTGCTGGAACGCCTCCATCAGCACGCCTTTTTTGCTGTCATCAATATCCATTTTGTCCATGATATCGCCGTAAATACCGGCCGTGGATGAGAGGGAATCCTGAAATGTCCTGATATAGGAACGGTTCTGCTCCACGGCATGGTTAATCGCATCGTGAACCTCGGACGCGCCGGAAGCCCGTTGTTTGATGTCGTCAAAATATTTGCCGGTTTCTTCCATCGTTTTGATGTTGCTTAGCATTGCTTTGTCAAAGGACTGTATATATTTGTTCAGTTCACCGCTTTTTTCTTCCACTTCCGTAATGTTTGCATGGATGTCCGCAACCATTTCCTGACTCATTTTTGCGAGCTTGCCCACTTCCTCAGCGACCACCGCGAAGCCTTTTCCCTGTTCACCGGCCCGGGCTGCCTCTATGCTTGCGTTCAGTGACAGAAGGTCTGTCTGGTCCGCAACTTCGCTGATGCCTGACAGGTTGTCGCTGATTTTGTCCAATGCCGCCTGAAGAAGTCCAAACGTCTCTGACATACTTTTAAAGTTTTCCTTCACGGAACCGGTATCCTGACGCAGCCGTTCCATTTGGCGCTGTGCGTCCGCAACGGACTGGTCAATCTGTACCTCCACGTCGTTAAACCGGTCTGCCGCGGATGTGATTTCCAAAAATCCGTCGTCCATCGCATGGATGTCATTTTGCAGGCCGATGATGTCATGTTGCAGCCCTGTGAGCTGTTCGTTAGTATAACGCATCTTCTGCGTCGTCAGGAAAACGTCTCCTGCAAGCTCATCCACAACCTGGCAGGCGCTTGTCAGCGCATAATCCAGCGGATGCTTGTCAAACTGCGCTTCCTTTTCCATTAAGACGTCTTCTGTGGACTTATTTTTTGCTGTTCTTCCAAATCGTTTCAACACGCTTTTTTCCTCCTGTTAGCCATTCCGCCCTGATTTACCCGGATTACTCAAATGCCAGACAGCACATGGTCTGATTCACAAACTGTGTATTGTAATGTTCACCGACGCCGACCATTCCCGCATGTGAAAAACTGCGGCTCATCTCGGCCAGGTAACTGTCCCAATAATGGTCGTCGTGAAACATGATATACCGGAACAGGCAGTTGACGGAAAGCACCGCTGCCGTACTGCCCAAATCATTCTTAATCTTTGCAACGGTATCCTGAACCACTTCCCGGTAATCGCCCATGCTTAATATGGTCAGGAAATCCATTTTATTTGCCGGACGGAATGTTGTGATGCTCCCATCCGCTTCCACGCCTTTGATGGAAACAATGTATGTATCGGAATCACAGACATGTCCGAACGGGTTCTTGAAAGTCTGTGTGGTAATCTTATCCCTTGTGATTCCAAGTTCCGAAGTGTAAACCTTTTCGGCAGAAATATTTTCCAGTGTGCGGATTTTGTATGCCGAGGGTTCCGCATCCGTTACCATAAACTGTTTTTCCGTTCCCTGCGGATGGATATAGATATTTTCCTTATAGGATTTTATTTTTCCCTTTAGGTTTTTGAAAAGAAAGAATGCGCAGGCATCCTGATACACCTTTCCGTTGCAGGCGACTGCGGATGAATTGCTGGTACCGCCCGCAAGGTCATATCCCGCGCGGCAGAGAAAACGTGACAGTGTGGTGACGGCGCGTACATCGGCGCCTGCGGAACAGATGTCAAAACAAGCCGTATTCCCCCTTTCGCCGCCGACCGCCCTGACGGCATCCTCAAGACGCCGGATATACTTGATGGGCATAACGGATGCCTGCTCAAGAACATCCGCCACGACCTTGATATGATCCTGCATCGCAATCACGGTAATGCCCGTATCATAAAACTGTTTGCCGATATAAGCCTGCCCGACGCCCCCGACAGACGGTACGCCGGGAAAACTCTTTTCAATTTCCGTTGCGGTATCCGCGAGCATATTTTCGTCCGCAACGGAAAAAAACAGTGCCGCAGGCTCCCGGATTCCGTTTAAAGCCTCCGTCACGTTGCCTTTCTTACTGCTGCCAAATGTAAATTTCACAATCCGTGTCCTCCGTATTTTACTGCATGTTGTCGATGAAACATAAGAAACTGACTAACCGGTTATTATTACTTATTATCATAACATATGAAATCACATTTTCCTACTGTTTTTTGGTACCGTGTTCGTTTAAAAATAACAGGGCAGCCTGAAATGTTGTGTTGGGAGGCGGACGCAATGGAGGGATTGTTTTGCGGGACGGCGGCAGCAGGGTTGCATGTCCCGGTTTTCCGTGCACTTTTTCCGGCTGGGAGTTTCTAAGCAGAATGGCATAAGTTTTCACAGGCTGCGGGACGTCCTCAAGCGGCATCCATGCCGCCTCGGACTGAAATGGGCATCCATGC
>CANTGP010000043.1 GCA_947653315.1 uncultured Lachnospiraceae bacterium | reverse complement strand
CCAGCGTCGCCGCGCTGCCGCTCACATAAGAAAGCAGGTAATATGCCACCGTCCCGCATGCCGCGGATACTGCCGATACCGGCGTAGCGAGCAGTCCCAGCGCAATCGGCATCACATACGGAATGCGCAGGACGAAACAAATCGGGGTCAGCAGCACCACCGCCGTATCCTTCGGTGAAAACCTGAAATAAAGCAGAAACATTAACAGAAATGCCGCCAGCACCACGACGGTACATTCCAACGACAGAACATACACATGCAGCAGCACAAATGCCGCTGCCGCAAGCACAATAAAATTCATCGGCATGAAAGAACACATCAGCGCCACAACCAATACAACGGTAGCGCTATTGATTCTTTCCATAAATCCCAGCCTCCCGTTAATCAGGTTGAAACTGACCATGGCAAGCAGGAATTTCATCAGCGGTATCAGGTATACCTCGAATTTCCCATAAAATTTTTTTAAATACTGCTTTGCTACAAGTAATGATGTCATAGTAAATTCCTTTCAGAACCGAAACGGCTCTGGCTTATGTTTTTTCGTACATGCTGCCCAGCTTGCGCAGGTTATTCTGGTACAGCCTTACGCTGTTTTTCGCCTTTGCATAGCGGTAGCTGTACACGGCATATGAGATTATGCAGTAAATCCCTATTGCGAATAAATATTTTTCCAAAACGGATTTGCCGAATTCCAACAAATCCATCTTGTAAATATCCATCATAAAGATTTCAAAATCATAAAAAATATACATCGCAAATATGATTCCAAAAGCCACCGTCCCGTAAATCACGGACTTCAACACCTGAAACCATACATAATCCCCCCGGAAGTACCCCAACACCGAATGGTTCTTCCTGCCTTCCTTTTCCTCATAAGACGCCATCTTGGTCATCAAAATGACTCTTTCCTTGTTTAACATACCCTTCTCCTAACGGTCCAAATAATGCATTTTGGGCTTCTCGTTGGTGTCCTTCTTTTTCGGTTCTGCCTTCGGTTTGTCTTTTTTATAAGTATTGCCCAAAGTCTGCGCCATGCTTGCCTTGCATTTGTCACAGAACCGCCCGGAACGGATGGGAGCCCCGCAGGACTCACAGTTTAACAGCACAGCCGAATCCTCCGAAAACTGCAGGCGCTCCTCACGCAGCCATTGTTTGATCTGTTTCGTTTCGACATCGCACTCATCGGATACTTCCGAAATCCCGCAGCCGGGATGCTCATACACATATTTTTTTACTTCCTGGAACTTTTCCTCCATGGATTCCTTGCAATGCTGGCAAATAATCGGCCCCAACGCATAATTAAAAAGTCTCCCACATTTTCTGCAATTCCTTACGTCCATATACAATCCCTCCCGTTATAACCCATTGCCTATCGCCAGCGCCGCGTAATACACCCTGTTTACCCCGGCGCCGTGCAGCACGGCTGTCATGGCGTCAATTGTACTTCCTGTTGTATAAATATCGTCAATAATTACAATCGTATCTAATTTTACATCATTTTCAAGAATTTTAAAAGCCTTTTTCAAATTATTTTGTCTTTGTTTCACATTTAAGTCTTTTTGTGGGACAGTTTTCTTGCCTCTGGCGATGATATCCTTCCTTACCGGTATTCCCGTCAGGCTCCCGATTACCTCCGCCAAAAGTTCCGCCTGGTTATACCCGCGTCTTCTTTTCCTGGACGGATGGATTGGTACCGGAATAAGCGCCTGCACACCCCAGCGCTTCATCCGCTTCCCCAGGACTTCCGCCATGCATTTTCCGTAAAACTCCGCGTATTCCTGTCTTCCCCCGTATTTAAACCGGTAGATGGATGGCGCCATCCCGGCATATTCGAATACTGCCGCCCCCTGTACGTACAAATGCCCTTTCTCCCGGCAATCCCTGCAGTATTCCCCTTCTTCCGGCAGACTTTTCCCGCACTTCATGCAGAACGGTTCCCGCACAAACCGGACGGTCCGAAAGCAGGACGGGCAGACCAATTCTTTACGGAACCTTAACACCCTGTCACATACCGGACACCTTCTTGGAAATAACAAATCCAGCAGGAATTCCCCGCATATTCTTCCGGCGTTCCGCAAATTTCCCGTTTTTCCTTCATTTCCGTGCTTTCCTGTACACCCATGATTCCCGGTGTCTTCTTTATGCCCCGAAATCGTTTTCCTCTGTTCCATTTTTCCCCCATGATGTTTCTCCGGGCAAGGTTCCGCACCATCGTTTTACCGCTTCTCTTACTTCATTCCGGGCTTCTCCCGGGATTCTTCCAGGATTTTTCCAGGATACTTCCAGGATTTTTCCTTCTCCTCTGCCGTATCCTGCTGTCACCGCATCATTTCCCTGATGCGCTCGCAAAGGCTGGTATATCTTTTATTCTGGTGTCCGTTGGCAATCATTTCGTTGACCGCCTGCCTGCTTCCCAAAATCGTCACGCAGGATTTCGCCCGCGTCACCCCCGTATACAGCAGGTTCCGGTTGAACAGCATCCGCGGACCGGACAGCAACGGCATAATAACCGCAGGATACTCGCTGCCCTGCGATTTATGTATGGTCACGGCATAGGCAAGCTCAATTTCGTCCAACTGGTGGAACGGATAAGAAACGCGCCGGTGCTCGTCAAATTCCACCACCATCTCCTGGGAAAAATCGTTGATTTCCTTCACGACACCCATATCCCCGTTGAACACACCCATTCCTTTATCCACCGGTATTCCGTATCTGCTGACCACCTCCCATTCCGTTTGGTAATTATTCTTCACCTGCATCACCTTATCCCCTTCGCGGAATATTCCTTCCCCGTAGGCATGTTCTTTTTTCGACGCGTCCGGCGGATTTAAATATTCCTGCAGGATGCCGTTTAGCGTCTCCACCCCAAGGTTTCCTTTCCGCATCGGCGTAAGCACCTGGATGTCATAACTGGATGCCTGTACATACGGCGGAAGTTTTTCCCTGATTAATTGTATCATATGCTTATAAATGACATTGACATCCTTTCTTTCCAAAAAAAAGA
Source organism: uncultured Lachnospiraceae bacterium (assembly GCA_947653315.1). Taxonomy (GTDB): domain Bacteria; phylum Bacillota; class Clostridia; order Lachnospirales; family Lachnospiraceae; genus Kineothrix. The sequence goes on along the minus strand of CANTGP010000043.1, from coordinate 9,636 downwards.
AATCCATGCTTTTATTATCCAGCGGAACCGGCTCCCCGCCGTTAATCCGGTGGGCGTTCACCACAATGTCGCTTTCCTCCGCCTGCCGGAAAATCTTTTGCAGCATCACCACGGGAATACATCCGCTGTCGATCATATCCTTTAAAATCTGCCCCGGTCCTACGGAAGGGAGCTGGTTAATGTCCCCGGCCATAATCAGACGGGTTCCGGGCAGTACCGCTTTAAGCAGTGATTGGAACAGGTGGATATCCACCATGGACATCTCGTCAATAATAATAACGTCCGCTTCCAAGGGATTTTCTTCATTTTTTTCAAACCGCGCCGCACGGTTTTCTTCCGTCAATGCCCCGTTTAATTCCAACAGCCGGTGGATGGTCCGCGCTTCATAACCGGTAGCTTCCGTCATACGCTTCGCCGCCCTGCCCGTAGGCGCCGCCAGGAAAATATCCATGCCTTCTTCCGCAAAATAACGGATGATGGTATTAATGGTCGTTGTTTTCCCCGTTCCCGGTCCCCCGGTCAGGATAAGCAGTCCGTTCTGTATACTTTCCATAACCGCTTGTTTCTGCAGTCCGTCAAGCTCAATTCCCTGCGCCTGCTCCAGTTTCCTGATTTTCCCTGCCAACTGCGCTTCCTCCGACGGGAGCATACCGTCGTCCCCGTTTTCCCCCTGAAGGGTCAGGTTTAAATCGTGCAGCATCTTGGCACAATTCAGTTCTTCATAATAGTAAGAAGCCGCATATACCTTTTTCACACCTTCCGGCTCCTCCGGCGGACGCTTTACCACCACTTTACGGTCCATGGCGAGATTGGAAACCTGCGGTTCCACCGCCGCTTCCTCCAAATCCAGCAGCTTTGCACACCGCTCCAGCAACAGACTTTCCGGCAGATATACATGTCCTTCCGCCGAAGCCTGCAGCAATACATAAAGAATACCGCTGCGGATGCGGTAATCCGAATCCGCATGAATTCCCGCCCTGCGCGCGATTTCATCCGCGGTGCGGAACCCTATGCCGCCCACTTCCTCCGCCAGCCGGTAAGGATTCTCGTTCATCACACCGTATATCCCGTTACCGTATGTATTATATATTTTAACCGCTAAAGTCCCGGTAATGCCGTATTTCTGCAAAAACACCATAACGGCGCGGGCATCCTTCTTTTCCTCCATTTGGACGGCGATTTCCCTCGCCTTCCGCTCGCTGATGCCCTTAATCTCGGAAAGGCGCTCCGGTTCTTCCTCCATAATGCGGAAGGTATCTTCCCCGAATTTTTTGACAATCCGTGCCGCCAACGCTTCGCCGATGCCCTTAATCGCCCCGGAGCCCAAATAACGCTGCATACTCGCCGCATCGTCCGGTTCCGCAATCTCATAACTTTCCACTTTAAGCTGGGAGCCGTATACGGGATGTTCCACATAACTGCCCTTAATTTCCAACGTTTCCCCTTGGTCCAGCGTGCGGAAACTGCCCACGCATACAATTTCCTCCCCGCCGCTTACCAAATTCATAACCGTATAACCGTTATCCGCATTACGGTATATGATATGTTCCACATAGCCTTTTATCTGCTCCATTTCCGATTCCAGCCCCAAATTCCAATAAGGTAAAAACAGGCCGCCTTAACAAGCAGCCTGTCATATGTCCATATTTTACATATTATAATTGCGTTTCATCTGTTCAAAAAGCATCTGCGCCAAACCCAACCCCTGCGTTTCGGTCATGGTACCTGCCAATTCCTGTATGGTACTGTCCTTAAAGTAATCCACAAGGGAATCGTTGGGATTCGTCTCGCCATCTTTGAAAACATCCACCGTTTTCTGCATTTCCTTAAAAATCTGCTCCACGAAATATGCCTCAAATTCCTTGCACGCATCCAAAAGCTGCTCATCCGAAGATTTGCTGTAATCCTTTGTCTTAATCCGGCTGTCCAGTTTGGAAGCCGCCTGCGATGCAATATAACTCGAATATGCCGATGAAACTCCGCCGCTTGTATTCATATATGTACTCCTATCCGGCTATAAGCCTTTTGGTTAACGTTTCAGGTTATTTGCCTGCTGCAACATTTCATCCGAAGTGGTAATTGCCTTGGAATTCATTTCGTATGCACGCTGTGCCACAATCAGGTTGACCATTTCATCTGCCACCTGCACATTGGAGCCTTCCAAATATCCCTGTACCACTTTACTGCGCACCACGTTCGCATTCGTTGCCTCGTTGATGGCGATTCCGCTGGCTCCCGTTACGGCAAACAAGGTATCCCCCTGTCTCTCCAAACCGTTGGGGTTACGGAACTGGAACGTACCGATTGCAATCCCCAGGGAAATCGGGTTATTATTCTCGTCCGGATACATTAACGTACCGTCAGAGCTTATGGTAATCCGGTTCGCCATAAATGTGCCTGCAAGGTTAATCGGACGGTTGTTGGTATCCAGCACCGGAAGACCATCCGTGGTAGTCAGCATAATACCGCCGGTTTCCGACATTGCCCACGTAAAATCGCCGTTCCTTGTATAGTTCGTCTCACCGCTGGCATTGCGGACCGCAAAGAATCCGTCCCCTTCGATGGCAAATGCCGTATCGCTTTCGGAGGCAAGAAGGCTTCCCTGTTTGAAAATCTGGTTCAGTGCGGATGTCCTCACGCCCAAACCAACCTGGGAAGTTACCGGCTTCGGGTCGCCGTTCGCCGTGGTCGTGGCAGTCTGAAGCGTTTGGTATAACAGGCTCTTGAATTCTGCAACCTGCGCCTTATATCCTACGGAATTTACGTTTGCCAAATTGTTGGCAATCGTATCTACATTTACCTGCTGTGCATTCATGCCCGTTGCTGCGGACCATAAACTCCTAACCATCTCTTATCCTCCTATAATTTGCCTAACTGGTTAACCGCAATGTCCAAACTGCTGTCCATTGTTTGGACGACTTTTTGGTTTGTTTCGTACGCCCTGGAAATATTAATCATATTGACCATTTCCGTTACTACCGATATATTGGAGCCTTCCAAATAATTTTGGTACACGCGGGCTTCCTCCGCGTCAATCGGTCTCGCCCCATCCACTGTCTGGTACATGTTTTCCCCAAACTTCTCCAAGTAATTATAGTCCTCAAAATCCCGGATACGGATTTGTGCTACCGGCGTATTGTCCTCGCCCTGCATGATGTTTCCGCTGGTATCCACGCGGAAATCCAACAGGGGATCCAGCCGTATCCTGTTGTTATTGGTTCCCATCACGTAATCCCCGTCATGCGTAACCAAATACCCGTTAAAATCTATGGCAAAATTGCCGTTACGGGTATACTTCGTGGAAGTTTCCCCGGCTTTATTCGTATAAGAAATTTCAAAAAACCCCGGACCGGCTATCGCCAAATCAAATACGCTGTCGGATTCCCTGATCGGTCCCTCGGAATAATCGGTGTAACCTTCCCCGATTTTGACCCCGAAGTTATTTTTGCCAAGCTGCTTCGCAATGCCGCGTCCTTCGGACAAGTCCTTAATTTTGTATGTGAGCACATCGTTAAAAGCCTGACTGGTCGCCCCTTCCTTCTTATAACCGTTGGTTGTGGCATTCGCAAGGTTATGTGTCATAACATCCATCCTGTGCTGCTCATTCACCATGCCGGTATAAGCAGTATATAACCCTTTTACCATAATTTTCCTCCTTCTTCTGCGGTTTGTTTCCCCGATAGCGGATTCATGCTTGCGTTATTCCTCTTTTCGATTTCTCATCACACATCCCGCCATACTCTTATTCCTCTTTATATCCCCCAAGAAATTCCACGTATTTTCCGGTGCCGATTGCCACCGCCGTCATGGGGTCCTCGGCAGTCATCGTATTGATGCCTGTTTTCGACTCAATCAGGTCTTCCAAACCGCGTAACAGGCTGCCTCCTCCCGTAAGCACGATTCCCCTGTCCGCAATGTCCGCAGCCAGTTCCGGCGGCGTCTTCTCCAACACGCCGTGGATTGTTTCCACAATCTGTGCCGTGGTTTCCCGGAGCGCTTCCTCCATTTCCTCCGAGGAAACCTTAACGGTTCTCGGAAGCCCTGTCACAAGGTTACGCCCGCGGACATCCATATAATCCACCTCGGTACGCTTATATGCGGAACCGATTTTTATTTTCAAATCCTCTGCCGTTCTTTCGCCAATCAGCAGATTATGCTTTTTTCTCATATAACGTACAATCGCTTCGTCAAAATCATCCCCTGCCGTTTTTACGGATGCGCTTACTACCCTTCCCCCTAACGAAATTACCGCTATGTCGGAAGTACCTCCCCCGATATCCACAATCATGTTGCCGCAGGGCTTCCAAATATCAATTCCCGCCCCGATGGCTGCGGCAATGGGTTCTTCTATAATGAATACATCCCTTGCCCCTGCCATCATGGTGGCATCTTCCACCGCTTTCCTTTCCACTTCCGTAACACCGCTCGGTACGCAGACCGCAATCCTCGGCTTCCGGAACGTTTTCTTCCCCATTGCTTTTTGGATAAAGTGCTTCATCATCTTTTCCGTCACACGGTAGTCGGAAATAACCCCCTGCCGTAACGGCCGGACCGCCACGATGTTTCCCGGCGTCCTTCCCAGCATCAGCCTCGCTTCCTCGCCAATCGCCTTGATTTTATCCGTATCCCTGTCAAAAGCCACAACGGAAGGTTCTTTTAAAACAACGCCCTTCCCCCTGATATATACTAAAATACTTGCCGTCCCTAAATCAATCCCTATATCCGTATACTGCATCATGAACCCCTTTCTATGGTCAACGCCCGTCAGCTATCTATTATTAATATAAATGTTTTCCAATTGGTCGGTAAACTAAACATACAAGGTCATTATAACCCAAAGTATGTCATTTTCAAAGGGGTTTTCATAAATTTTTAAAATATTAATTATTTTTCCGCCGTTATTTATATATTATCGGCAGTTTCGGGAAATAACTTTAGGCTTTCTTTTATTCCCCGGAACCGTTTTGGGAGTTCCTGTTTTTCGCCGCGCGGTATTTTTCCAGCATTTTCTTTACATAGATTCCCGTATAGGACCCTTCGGTCTGCGCCACTTCCTCCGGCGTTCCCTTGGCAATTACCGTTCCGCCGTTGTCTCCGCCTTCCGGTCCGATGTCTATGATATAATCGGCAGTCTTGATGACGTCCAAATTGTGCTCAATGACTACCACGGTATTGCCGCCGTCTGCCAGTTTATGCAGGATTTCCGTAAGTTTATGCACGTCGGCAAAATGTAAGCCCGTGGTAGGCTCGTCCAAAATATAAATGGTTTTCCCGGTACTGCGTTTGCTCAGTTCCGTCGCCAGTTTAATCCGCTGCGCCTCGCCGCCGGACAGGGTTGTTGACGGCTGTCCTAATTTAATATAGGACAATCCCACATCGTTTAATGTTTCTATTTTGCGGCGGATGGAAGGAACATTCTCAAAAAAGTCCACGGCCTCCTCCACCGTCATGTCCAATACGTCAAAAATATTCCGGCCTTTATATTTCACATCCAGTGTTTCCCTGTTATAGCGTTTGCCGCCGCAGACCTCACAGGGGACATACACGTCCGGCAGGAAATGCATTTCAATTTTGATAATACCGTCGCCGCAGCAGGCTTCGCACCGCCCGCCTTTTACGTTAAAACTAAAGCGCCCCTTTTTATATCCTTTTGCTTTTGCATCCGCAGTGGAAGCAAACAAATCCCTGATTTGGTCGAAAACCCCCGTATAGGTAGCCGGATTGGAACGGGGCGTCCTGCCGATGGGGGACTGGTCGATGTCAATGACTTTATCCAACTGCTCGATTCCCTTGATTCCAGCATGTTTTCCGGGAATGGTCCTTGCCCGGTTTAAGTCCCTTGCCAGACGTTTATACAAAATCTCGTTTACAAGGGAGCTTTTCCCGGAACCGGACACGCCGGTAACACAGGTCAGTACCCCCAAAGGAAATTCCACGTTGATGCCTTTTAAGTTATTTTCCGAGGCTTTCTGCACCACCAGCTTCCCGGTGGGTTTGCGGCGCTTCTCCGGTACCGGAATTTGCCTCCTGCCGCTTAAATACTGCCCCGTAATGGATTCCTCCACCTGCATGATTTCCTCCGCCGTTCCCTGCGCCACCACCCGGCCGCCGTGGGAGCCCGCTTCGGGACCGATATCCACGATATGGTCTGCGGCAAGCATGGTATCCTCGTCATGCTCCACCACCAAAAGGGTATTGCCCATGTCCTTCAGGTTCCTTAACGTATTAAGCAGTTTATCATTGTCCCTTTGGTGCAGTCCGATACTCGGTTCGTCCAAAATATAGCATACGCCCACCAAGCCGGAACCGATCTGGGTAGCGAGGCGGATTCTCTGTGCCTCCCCTCCCGAAAGCGTTCCCGTCGCCCTTGACAGCGACAGGTAATCCAACCCCACATCGATCAGGAAACCGACCCTGGCCCTGATTTCTTTTAGAATCTGTTTTCCGATTACCTGCTGCTGTTTCGTCAGCTCCATCCCCTGCAGAAAAACATGCAGGTCACGGATGGACATGGAGGTAATTTCATAGATATTTTTACCGCAGACGGTTACGGCAAGGGATTCCTTTTTCAGACGCATCCCGCCGCAGACTTTACAGGGGGTAATACGCATGAAAGATTCGTATTCCTGTTTCATGATGTCCGAACCCGTTTCCCGGTAGCGCCGTTCCACATTTCGGATTAACCCTTCAAACGCCACGGGATACACACCCTGTCCCCTCTGTCCGCTGTAATGGACCGGAACCTCTTTTCCCCCGGTGCCGTGCAGCAGGATGTTTTGGATTTTCTCCGGATAGTCCCCGAACGGCGTATCCAAATCAAACCCGTATTCCTTACAAAGCGCCTGTAATATGGCATTGGTAAAGCTGTTCTTGTCATTGCAGGACTGCCAGCCCGTCACGGCAATGGCGCCCTGGTTAATGCTCAGGCTCTTATCCGGCACCATCAGTTCCACGTCAAATTCCATCTTATAGCCCAGCCCGAAACATTCGGGACAGGCTCCGAACGGATTATTAAAGGAAAAGCTCCTGGGCTCAATCTCGCTGATGCTGACCCCACAGTCAGGACAGGAAAAACTTTGGCTGAAGTTCATCGGCTCTCCGCCCAGCACATCCACCACCAAAAGCCCTTCCGCCAATGCCAGCACGTTTTCAATGGAATCCGTCAGACGCCTTTCAATGCCTGCCTTCACCACCAAACGGTCTACCACGACTTCGATGTTATGCTTTATGTTCTTATCCAGTTTAATTTCCTCGGACAGTTCATACAGATTGCCGTCAACCCGTACACGCACATAACCGCTTCGCTTCGCCCGGTCAAATATTTTCGCGTGTTCGCCCTTCCTTCCGCGCACCACCGGAGCCAAAAGCTGGATCTTTGTCCCTTCCGGCATCGCCATAATCTGGTCCGTCATCTGGTCTACCGTCTGCTTACGTATCTCGCGCCCGCAGGACGGACAGTGGGGAATACCGATCCTCGCATACAGCAGACGGAAATAATCGTAGATTTCCGTTACCGTCCCAACCGTGGAACGGGGATTGCGGTTCGTGGATTTCTGGTCGATGGATATCGCCGGAGACAGCCCTTCGATTTTCTCCACATTGGGCTTTTCCATCTGACCCAAAAACTGCCTTGCATAAGAAGACAGGGATTCCATGTATCTCCTTTGCCCTTCCGCATAAATCGTATCAAATGCCAGCGAGGATTTACCCGAACCTGACAGTCCTGTCAACACTACAAATTCATTCCTCGGTATGTCCACGTCGATTCCCTGCAGATTATGCTCATTGGCGCCCCGTATCTTAATGTATTCCCTGCGGGGCAGCATCTTTTTGTTTTCGTTTTCCATTTTATTCTTTGTCACTCCTTGTCATCCATATCCGCTAACTGTTTTTTCAATTCCACCATCTTATCCCGCAATTCCGCAGCCGCTTCGAAATTCAAATCCGCAGCCGCCTGCTTCATCTTCTTCTGCACCGTGCCGATCAGCTTTTCCAATTCCTCCCGTCCCATGGATTCGGGATCTTTTTCAAATTTCACTTCTTCCTTGGCGATGGCCTTGGATATGCTGATCAGGTCGCGCACTGCCTTCTTTATGGTCTGCGGCGTAATACCGTGTTCTTCATTGTATTTATTCTGTATCGTCCGGCGTCTTTCGGTCTCCGTAATCGCCGCCTTCATGGAATCGGTCATGTTGTCCGCATACATGATCACATGCCCTTCCGCATTCCTCGCCGCACGTCCTATGGTCTGAATCAGGGAAGTTTCCGAACGCAGGAATCCTTCCTTGTCCGCATCCAGTATGGCAACCAAAGATATCTCCGGAATATCCAGCCCTTCCCGCAGAAGGTTAATGCCTACCAGCACATCGAACACATCCAGCCTCATATCGCGGATTATTTCCGCCCGCTCCAGCGTGTCAATATCCGAATGAAGGTATTTCACCCGGATTCCCACGTCTTTCATATAATCGGTCAGGTCTTCCGCCATTTTCTTCGTCAGCGTCGTCACCAACACCTTATTATGCTTTTCCATTTCCTTATTTACTTCGGCAATCAGATCGTCAATCTGTCCTTCCACCGGACGCACATCCACTTCCGGATCCAAAAGTCCCGTAGGACGTATGATCTGCTCCGTGCGGAAAAGTTCATGGGCGCTCTCATAATCGGAAGGGGTCGCCGACACGAACAGCATTTGGTCGATATGCTCCTCAAACTCCATAAAATTCATCGGACGGTTATCCAACGCCGAAGGCAGCCGGAATCCGTAGTCCACCAGCGTGGTTTTCCTGGAACGGTCCCCGGCATACATCCCCCTTATCTGCGGTATGGTCATATGGGATTCGTCAATGATGATCAGGTAATCATCCTTGAAATAATCCATCAGCGTCAGCGGGGTAGCCCCCTCCGGCAGCCCGTTCAAATGCCTGGAATAGTTTTCAATACCGGAGCAGAATCCCGTTTCCCGGAGCATCTCGATATCGAAATTAGTCCGTTCCGCAATCCTCTGCGCTTCCAGCAGCTTGTCCTCTCCCTTAAAATAACGTACCCGTTCTTCCAATTCTTCTTCTATTTTCTTACATGCTTCGCGGATCTTTTCCTGCGCCACCACATAATGGGAAGCAGGAAAAATGGAAACATGTTCCAGCGATGCGTGTACCTGTCCCGTCAACGGCTCCGCTTCCACAATCCGGTCGATTTCATCCCCGAAAAATTCCACGCGGATCAGGTAATCCCCGCCCTGCGCAGGATAAATCTCCAATACGTCCCCGCGCACGCGGAAACAGCCCCTTCCCAGTTCGATGTCATTCCTTTCGTATTGGATATCGATGAGTCCCCGTATGACCTCATCCCGGTCCTTCACCATACCGGGACGCAGCGACACAATCATTTCCTTATATTCGTCAGGACTTCCCAAACCGTAAATACAAGACACACTCGCCACCACTACCACATCCCTGCGTTCCGTCAAAGATGCGGTGGCGGACAGGCGGAGCTTCTCGATTTCATCATTGATGGAAGAATCCTTGGCAATGTAAGTGTCTGAGGATGGGACATAGGCTTCCGGTTGGTAGTAATCGTAATAGGACACAAAATACTCCACCGCATTCTCCGGGAACATCTCCTTGAATTCTCCGT
>CANTGP010000042.1 GCA_947653315.1 uncultured Lachnospiraceae bacterium | reverse complement strand
CCCCCATGGCTCCCCCCAGCCCCCCCGCCGTTACCGGCAGGGACAGCCTCCTTCCTTCATGGTTGCCGTTTCTCGTCCATGTGCGGTTCTGTATCAATACGGAAAATCCGGTTTCCTTTTTCATGTGAATCCTCATCCTCCCTGGTCATTTTTTCGGCAGTATCCGGGATAACGGAGTTTCACAGCCTGCCAAAAGTATTTTGCATGGCAACTGGCGAACAGCTCATCCACTGCATACAGCCGGCATTCCGTCAACTGCTCTTTCGCGTCATCATAATCATGTATGCTGGGGGTTCCGCTGCAGTAAAGGCTGAAAGCCAGGCGGACTGTCTTTGCCCCCTCATCCGTCAGCCAGCCCCCGTGCAGGCATTCCGTCCGGATACAGCCCGACTTAAAATCATAGATTTCCCCTGCCTTTTTCCTCGTGTCTGCCTGGATTCCCAGGCAGTACACCAGTGCCGCATGGTATTCATCCCTGTACCTGCACTTCGGAAGATGGGTTACAAAAAATTCCCTGTGTTCCGCATCCTTAAACATTATGTTTCCCGCAATCTGCTCCGCCACCGTTTTTTCCGTCATTCCTGCACCTCCTTCTTGCACTGTGCCGGTAAAAACAGGCACAAAAAAACAGCCGTCAATCAAGGCTGTACCAAATTTCCACTACCGTAAATTCCTGTTTCCTATTTTTCCCTGTCATCACGGGACCGCCGTTTTACGGCATCCTGCATTTTTTTACCCTTTTCCAGTTTTGACTGGTTTTCTTTCAGTTTCCCCAATACCGATGTTTTTTCCCGCCAGCCTTCCCGCAGGGAATCCGCGACAATCCTTTCCAAATATTCCGGTTTCCTTTTATCCCCAAGATCATGGAAAATGGCATCCGCTGCCACAAGGGCTGCCTGACATATTCCGCATGCTCTTTGTACAGCCCGGTATCCATGGTAAAACCTTTGTCCATCAAAAAGCAGTTACAGAACGTAACGACTGTCCTGGTATTCCCTTCCCTGAAAGGATGGACTTTCCACAAATCCGCCATAAACCGGCTGTAATTCCTTACCACTTCATCAAAAGACGCCCTGTCCCACCGGAAGCCGTTCATGTCGTCCAGTACGTGCCCGGCATCCCCCGCAATGTCAAAACAGTCGGAATACTCGACGGAAAGCCCGCCCAATGCCCTCTCGCTTTTTTCGATATTGATAATCCGGGGGACACCTGCCCATTCATAGACATCCTGGAAAATATGCCGGTGTAATTGGCAGAGGCCGTGAAAATCATGGCTTTTCACGGAACCGTCCGCCAGCCATTCTCCCAAACGCACCAAAGTCCGCTCCCTTTCAAACACTTCCAGTTCCGGTTTGGATTGAATACCGGCACGGTTCCGCAGAACATCCGTATGCGGATATAAATATGGATCCCTCATCCCCTATTCCCTTTTCGGGAGTTGGTATTTTTGGTCTAAAAACTCATTTATTTCATCCATTGTCACTTCCCCCCTTTTTTCCTTCTCAATCAGTTCAAGCAGTTCAGGGGACAGTTCCCCGCCTGCGAGGCTGCTCATCCCGATCGCATAATCCCACACCTGCTCCTTTGATAACATGGCCGGATACCTCCTTTGTTTTTTATTTGAATACTATTATACCATCCATTCCGCGTATAGGCAAAATTATCCCGGTTCCCCGGCTGAAATACCCAGCAGCCTGTCCTCCAGTGTCTTAAAATCATACTGTCTCTGCTCAAAACCGCCGGATTCTTTCTGCCGTTTTTCAGGATTCTGTCCCTTATCCAGCAGGACCAGGTTGTAAAAACATGCCACCAGGTAATTCTGCAGGTTATATACGGCTTCCACTCCGCTTCCCCTGATGTTTTCCAGTATCAGGCAGAAACTTCTTTCCGTCATGTTGTCCCATATTTTTTCCTTCGCCTGCTGCATCGGCAGGGTCATGCCGTTTATTTTCATTTTCTGCCTGCCGGAACGGAACATTTCCGCAAGGCTTTCCAGCATGGCATCCGCAAGTTCTTTATCATATCCCGCCGTTATGATGCCGGAATAATTTATTTTCTCCTTCATCATCCCTTCCATGTCTTCTTCCGCTTCAAATCCGGAAGAAGATGATATCATCTTATTAGTCTTATTCTTATCAGTCTTATTAGATTCCATTTTTTGGACTTCCGGAAGTCCATGTTTTGGAAGTCCGGATTTTGGACTTCCTGACAGTTCCGTGTTTTTTTGGAAGTCTGGATTTTGGACTTCCCGGTTTTGGACTTCCGGAAGTCCATCTGATGGAATTCCGCTGTTTTCCTGCATTTTTTCTTCTTCCTCCATATCCGGAAGGATAAAATTTTTTACATATATCATGGCTGCCGCATTCGGGCGCCGTTTCTTCTCAACCAGCCCGAAATCCTCCAGTTCCTTCATGAAACGGACTGCCACGGTTTTGCTTACCGCAAAATCCTCCTGGATTTTCCCGATGGTGTAAATTACGTAAACCCTTCCCTGGTCATCATACCACTGGTTCTTCCTTGAAAGGCCCATTCTGTCCAAAAGCAGCCCGTATAATATCTTTGCGCCGTATGACAACGGCTCAAAACGTTTGTCACAAAAAAATATCTTTGGAATCTTAACAAAACTGAACAGTTCGCTTTCCTCCCCTAAAAAATAACGGAAAGCCATGTCATTTTCTTCCCTTTCTTTCATCCATAACCTTTTCCTTTCTCTTATTTTTCTTACTTTACCCCTTCACCGCCTCCTTTCTTACCGTCTTATTGTTTATTTCCGTGATAAATTCCCATTCCCTCCACCAAAAAAGGGGCAATGGTATTTGTCCCACTGCCCCGGCTGTACGGAATTAAGGTTGGAGGTTCCCGTACAGTCCTATATAATATGCGGTTGCATGATATATAGCTTATTCCATTATTTTTTCCAGGGTACTAATCGCCCACCTTAAAGCCTCTGCTGCATCTTCATCATTTTCCTGCTCCAAAAGCCTGCACAGTACATCCATATGCTTCTCCCCCGGAGTGCATGGGGAATAATCCCCTCCACAACGGCTGTTACAATCCCGTTGGTCATCTATGGGATTATCCGGCAGCACTTCCGGATAATCCCCAATCTGCATCTGTCCCGGAATCTGTGGCTCCCCTGTTTCTTCTGCCGGTTCTTCTTCCGGTTCCATTGGCGGTCCGCATACCGGCTGTCCACATACCGGTTCCTGCGGAACATATGGGAAATAACGGTCGATCAGCTTTACAAGGTGCGCCCATGTTATTTCATCCGCCCGGTTTAGTTTAATCCCCCTCGCCGAACCGTCCCATTGCAAATTTTCATGAGTCCCGCCTGCATTCCTGTACTTCTGCTTTAACCGCTCCTTCAACGTGCCGCGGGGTTCATAATCCATGTCTTTTACATATTGGCAGTAAAATTCCCTGACCGCCTGCTCTGACGGCTCCTTTTCCTTTTTTTCTTCCCTGGCAGTCTCCCTGATTTGGCTGACCGTCTGTTCCGGTGTAACCTCCTCCCTTTTTTCCGCCGTCAAGGTAAGCATTTCCTGTAACTGGCTTTTATTAAACCCCGCATATTTTTCATCCAGGATTGGTGTGTCCCCGTCCACGGAATAGGCGTCATTCATTTTCATGTAATTAAAGGCTGCCGTCTGCGACAGCCCGAATTCCGCCTGGGCGCACTGCCATATATCCGGATATCCGCCTTCCAAATACAGTTCTTTTTCTTTTATGTGTTTTAAATAATAGCCTATCGCAACAAAGGATTCCCTTGCCTTAAGGAAATTCTCCCTTATGATATCCAAGGAATCCGCATAATTTACGTCACTCCACCAGTTTCCGTTTTGGTTTTTAAACACCGGCTGGGTGAAAATATCGGTATAATTGGCTGCCGACATTATTGGGACATTCCTACTCATACCGGCCACCGCCTTCCACCGGGACACTGACATTATTACCGGAAAGAAATTCTTCCGTAAACCGTTCATAGGCTGCGGCAACCTTTCCCGTCCCGTCATACAGGTAAATGCTTGTCCCTGCCGCCGGCGCTTCTTCCGCCGTCACCGCCCTTGGAATATAATTTTCAAAAATCTTTATGTTCCTGCCGTATGCACGCTCCACCACCTTCTTTATTTCCTTAAAATTATTTGTCTGCGGGTTTGCAAGGGTAAGCAGGATTCCCTCGATCGTCAGACGGGCATTCAGCCCGCCCGTAATCACCTGGCAGATGGTATTCAAAAGCTGTTCCAGTCCCTTTACACTGTAAAACTGTGCCTGCACGGGAATCAATACACTGTCAGCAGCCGTAAGGGCATTCAGGGTAATGATGTCAAGGCTTGGTTTACAGTCTATAAAAATATAATCATACATCCCTTTTACCAGTTTCAGGTAATTGGCAAGGATTTTTTCCCTGCCAATATAAACGGCTAACAATTTCATTTCCATGGTAGCCAGTTCAATGTTTGCCGGAAGGAGGTCCGCCTGCTCCCGGCTGTGCAAAATAGCCATGTCGCGGGGAATGTCATATTCCTTCCCTATCATCTTGTCCAGTACATCGCTTACCGTTACTTCCAAGGCATCCGGATTAAACCCAAGTGACTGCGTCGTATTACCCTGCGGGTCAAAATCCACCAGCAGCACCTTTTTGCCCTGCCTTGCAAGGCCGACACCCAAACTAATACAGGTTGTGGTTTTACCCACACCCCCTTTTTGGTTTGCAACCGCAATAATTTTTCCCATTTTATATTCCTCCATAATATAAATTGATGTATAATAAAAAACAGCCAAATGGCTGTTTTATTACTACCCAAACATGATAGCGTCATTTTTTCAAATACGTGAGCGTCCGCCCGCGCGTCCTCCCAACACTTCTTTTCCCTTTAACATATCCCAGGAAAAATGATCCAACGGTTCCCTTGCCACAAGGAAATTACCGGCGCGCTGGGTCAGTTGGGCGAAATTCACCGCATAATCCTGCGTACCGCCTACATAAGTATAAATTGTGCTTTCACTTCCCATGAAACCGATATCCGCTTCACCGGTAAGGACTGCCGTCATGGTTTTGTCCGCACCGAAGCCGGTAACCAAAGTCAGGTCAATGCCTTCTTCCGCAAAATAACCTTCTTCGATGGCAACATACATGGGTGCATAAAAAATGGAATGCGCCACTTCATTCAGGGTGATTTCCGCCTTTTTGCCGGAATGGTCCGCCGCCTTGCCGTCTGCTTTCCCGCAGCCGGCAAAGCAGGCGCAAAGAAGGAGCAGGCACAGCCCAAAAGCAAGGACTCTTTTCGTCGTCCGGTAAGTAATGTTTTTTGGCATATTTTTCATAATACCTCCATCCATAATGATGGTTTATTATACGGCGGAGGTTAAAAAGGCGTGCCTGTCCCTACCCCTGTAAGGCATTCCGGAACAGCGTTCCGGCACACCCTAAAACCAAATGTATCCCCCTTCACACCGCACGCAGAAATCCGCCGCCGCCATCACCATGGCAAAAAACATTAAGCACATGGTCAGGAAAATTGCCGTTTTGTCATAAACAAACCGGATTCCTTCGCCTTCTTCCCCGTCATTTCCTACCGTTTTACACTGTGCCGTATCCGTTTTTGATACCCGGTGGTTTCCCACCAATACTTCTATACCGAGAAAGATGAATACCAGCGGCCAAAGCCGCAGGACATACTCATAACGCAGCCACGGCACAAAAATATGCGCAAGGAACAATACGCCGAACAAGATTAAAATACACCCGAACGTAACCGTCCCAACCCTGTGGATTCTAATGGTTTTCCCCTGCTCCATAGCCGCTCCTTTCCGACGGCACATCCTGTACCGTACTTTCCACATCCACGATAACCTCTTTCAATTCCTCACGTTTTCCCCGGATCATGTAACAGCCTCCGGCAATGATTACGATTCCCGTCACGATTTTCGGCACGGTACGCTCCATACGCAGGATAAAGCGCCATACCGCTTCCGGCAGGTAAATATAAAAGGCATCTTTTACGCCGTTCCATAAAAGCAGGACACCCACCACCACCAAAACGACGGCAATGGTTTTCCGGTATTTTTCCACCACTTTCCCGTCCGTACCGAAAAAGGCATCCAAACGGAACAAGAACCCGTCTTCTACGGCAAGAAATTCCTCATCCGTCAATCCCGCCAAATTATGCACATGGAAAAAGCTGTAAAACCATTCCACGATTACGGCAAAAAGCAAAACCGGCAAATTCAGGACAGACGCCACGCCAATCAGGGCAAAAAACATCCCCATCAGACTGGCTCCCATCTTCATGAATCCCAAATACATCTCTCCCGCGCCGGGCAGGAAAGAAAAACAAAACGTTAAAAAACCACTTTTCTTTTTCCTTGTCATCCTATTCATTCTTCCGCTCCTCCGTTTCCAAACCATTCCGTAATCCCGTTCCATAAGGAAGACGCATCTTCCTCCCTGCCGTTCCCGAATATGCCAAGCACATTTCCGAAAAAGCTGCCGATACCGTCCTCCTGTACCACCGGTTCCGTAAGAATCCGTTCGCTTTCTTCCCTGTAACGTACCATGTCTTCCTCGATTTCCTTTTCCATCCTCCGGTTTCCGGCATCTCCCGTATTTCCTCCCATATCCACGGGAACCATGGTCAGGCAGAACAGCGCGGCTGCCGCCGCACCGGCAATTTTCAGACTGTAAACCGCAAGCTGTATCTTTGCCGTTTTCCGGTCGATTTTCTTTTTCCTTCCGTTCCCGGCCGGCATGGCGGGCTTTGCCGCTTCCTCCATAATCAAATCCTTTAAATACGTCGGCGGAGCCAGCATTCCATGGTCTGCCACTTCCGCAACCAATGCTTCCAGTTCATCATCCGTCAGGTAACGGTATAATCCGTTCCCGCGTCCTTCTTCCCTCATGCGCTCCTCTCCTTTCCATACAGCTTCCTCAGCATGTCCCTTGCCCTGTAAATCTGCGTCTGCACGGTTTTTATGTTTTCCCCGCGCTCCCTTGCTATTTCATCCGCCTTCTTCTCCTCGTAATAAACGGCTTTTGCAATTTCATTATAAGGCGGACGCAGCCTGCCGCAGTAGCTTAACAGTCTCTCCCTTACTTCCTCCTCCAGGCAGATTTCCTCCGGCGACCCGCGGTTTTCCGCCTGCTGCTCAAAAAACACATCTTCTGTGGGCACCGCCCGCCTGCCCGCTCCGCGCAGGTAATCGATTCCCTTATTGGTGGCAATCCGGCACAGCCATGCTTTTTCATTCGTCCCTTCGAAGGTATCCAGATTTTTAAAAGCGGATAAAAAAGTTTCCTGTGTCAGGTCTTCCGCAGCAAAATAATCACCCACCACTTTGTAGCATACCGAAAAGATAAGGCCCTGATAGGTGTCAATCATCGCCGATAACCGTTCTTCTTTTGTCCTTTTCCCATCCTGTCCCACAATCATATGATAAACACCCTCACCCCTTTCTTTTTCTTCCTACACTTACTAAAACGCAGGCTGTAAAGAATAATCTTCAATTATTTTAAAAAACTTATTCCTGCCTCCCTCCGAGCATCTTCATCGGCTCCTTTGCAAGAACAATGCCGATTCCCACAACCGCCATCAGGCTTCCCGCCAAAATCACCGCCGTCATTGACCAAACCGCCGTATTTACGGGATACCAGCCGTCATCTTCTGCCCGGTTTCCTTCCTCCGTCTCCACCGCCGCGCTGTTTCCGAAAGCCGTATCATAATAAACCGTCTCCCCGATACCGTCCGACAACCGCACGGACAGCATTCCCCCCGTTATACTGCCTCCCGCGCCGCCTAAAAGGAGAATCAGGAAAATCCCGCCAAACAGGGAAAAAAAGCACTGCCTTTTTGTCAATCCCAGCGAACGCTCCACGGCAATCCTTTCCCCCTGACGCAAAATAAACAGCCATAGGAAATAACCGAGCACCAAAAGAACCATGACCGCCCCAACCACCGATAAAATACGTGCGAGACTGTTCATATTTTCAATGCCGGCGGAAAGTTTCGTATAGCCCCGGTCATAGAAAGTAATTTCCACATTCTTTACACCCTGTTTTCCCCATTTCTCCATATATTCCTCTATGGTTCCGTTCGCAATGCAAAAAGAAGTGGTACTGCCCGTCATCGGACCGTATTCCACGATATTTCCCGCATCACTGTTTTTTACGGAAGCTGCCGGGATAACCACCTCGCAGTAACCCATGCCATACTCATTGCCCAAACCGGTATTTCCCCCGTAAATCCCGGTAATCTCATATTCACTGTCCTCAAACGGGGCATAAATCTCCCCTTTTGCATTAAAAAGGGAATACGAACGCATCCAGTTCATATAAAAAAGCTGTCCGGCGCTCCTGTAATGGTTGGCGGTAAGCAGCGTCAGGCGCAGCGAATCCCCGACCGAAAGACCGTTTTGGGAAGCAAAACGCTCCGGGACCAAACAGACTTTCCGCCCTTCCAGATATTCTTCCTCCGTAAATTCCCTGCCGGAACTGATGTAAGCCTCCCCACTGTAAAAAGGCATCATCAGGTAAATGTCATCCGTTCCGACCACGGGAAATAACGATTCACAGTAATCCACGGTTTCCACATAGCGGAGCCAGCGCTTCCCGCGCTCCGTCCCATAAAATCCCTCCGTGACCTCATCACAGAAATGCCCTTCTTCCACCGTATCTTCCATCCTTGTCCCGTCCGGCGTATACTGCTCCGCGCCCAATAACGGTACCGGACAGTATTCCCGTACCTGGTCTTCCGGGAATTGTTTCTCACTCTCATGGCCGGGACGGCTGATTAATGACATCACATAGGTCTTGTCCCGGTACAGTATCTTTGGCGCGGGATTGTTATGGTCGCAGAAACGGATGACGCTGCCTTCCAGCAGTCCCGGTCCGTACAGAATCCGTTTGATTTCCATTTTCACCGGATGGTCCGGTACCGCATCCTCCACAGGGGTAAGTTCCAATACCACGGATTGGGCAATCCCGTCATAAGGTTTCAATCCCGGATGATATGCCGTGTAGGTCACACGCTTTTCCGGTCCTGACAGATAATCCGCCCCTTCAAAAAAAAGTACCGATTCCGGTACGTAAGAATCATAGACATTTCTGCTGTATAAATGATAACTCTTTGTCTCCGCGTCCCATTTTTCGATTTCCTGTACGGCGTTCGCACTTTGTTCCACCGTCCCGACGGTCATGAACGAGTCCTCGTATGCCTCCATATTCCGCTGGTTCAGCGCCCAAAATCCCATTCCCACGCTGAACATGCCGGAAGCAAGAAACAACAGAACCAAAAATAACGCCGTATGCCCCTTCATCCTCCATAACTGGCGGATACTGTTCTTTACCACCATCCAATCACCCTGCCTTTCCCTGTATGTCCTATGCCTTCCGCCCGCCGCCGGAAATCACCCTGCCAAACCGCTCCGCCAAGATACCGTTTTCCCCTGCGGACCGATGTCCGTCTCACCGCACATGCCAAAGCATCCCGTCTTCCATCCGGAATACATGGTCCGCCGCTTCTTCCACTTTCGGGTTATGGGTAATGACAATGACCGTATAGCCGTCCTCATGCGCCAACGATTTCAGCAATCCGACAATTTTTTCCTCATTCTCCGAATCCAGATTGCCGGTAGGTTCGTCCGCCAGGATAATCTCACCGCCCGCCGCTACCGCCCGGGCGATTGCCACCCGCTGCTGCTCGCCGCCACTCATCATTTTTGGGAACTGACGGTATACCTTATCCGTAAGTCCTACCCTGCGGAGGATTTCCCGCGCCCTCCTTCCTGCCTCTTTCTTCGGAATCCGTTGGAACTCCATGGGAAGCATAACGTTTTCCAAGGCATTCAACAAAGGAAAGAGATGGAAAGACTGGTACACCACCGAAGCCTGCCTTAACCGGTACGCATCCCTGTCCATTTCCTTTAGCGGCTGTCCCTGAACATAAATCCCGCCCTCATCCGGTAGGTCCAGCCCTGCAAACAAGGACAAAAGCGTACTTTTGCCGCTGCCTGATTTTCCCACAATGGCATATACCGTCCCCGTGTCGAAGGCACAGCTCACATCCCGCACCGCATCCACCTTCTGATATTTTGTCCGGTAACTGTAACTGACTTTTTCCGCCCGTAAAATCTCCATTCCGCTTCCCATCCTTTCCCAATCCCGGTTTCCCTGAAACCATTCATCCTGTTCCTTCCTCATTGCGCCTTTGCCAACGCTTCCATTACACCCACCTTCAGCAGCCGCCAAAGCGCAAAACTGTTCCCTAAGAGATAGCAGATTCCCACCATGCATCCCGTAAACGCCGAATTCCCCCCGTAATTCCCATGGAGCAGCACCGCAATCAGGCTTCCCGCCAAAACGCCGCTAAGTGTCAGTAAAAACTGCTCCCTGAAAAAAAGGAAAAAACACCTTGCCCTGCCAATACCGATGGAACGCAATAGCGCCATTTCCTTCCTGCGGCTTTGCAGCAGCAAAAGCGCCACCAAATACCCTGCACAGACAATCAGCACCAGCAGAACCGGATAAAACGCCAGCGCCGTACCGATTAACTGCCTTAAACGGCTTGCGGTACTGATAAATACGGAATCATTGACATTCAGCGTATCCCCCTCATAAGACTCCTCCGTGGAAAGCGGCGCAATACTGCGCAGCCCCAAATCTTTCATTTCCTGCTTGAAATCATTCAAATGCAGGGAATCCCCCACCGTAAAACATGCGGAATGCGCCACAAACCGGATTCCCTGTCTATGATGGGACTCCCTGACCGCCCCGAAAGGCACCAGGATATCCGGCGGGGTCAGTCCGTTCTTCTCCTGCATGTCCGTCAAAAAATCCGCATATCCCACGATTTCATACTCCGCATCCTCCAACGGCTCCATAAACAACTCCTGGTTCTTCCGCCCGCCACGGTAGTAATAATACAGGCACAGATTGATTTTTTCTCCCAATTTCCATCCCTTTTCCTCCATCAACTGTTTGGACACCACACACAGATTCTCCTTTCCTTCAAAAACGGAAGCATCCCTTCCCGCATTCCAGACAACGGAATCTTCTTCCAAACCACCGGCCGCTTCCATCCTGTTTATACCGCACAAAAACAAATCCAGCGTATTCCAGTTATCCGGCTCAACCCTGTCAATCCCCGCTTTCAGACGCACCGTCAAATCCAGTTCCTCCACATACGCCGAATTTTCCAGTTTATGTACCACTTCTTCCTTAATATCAATCTGCGCCCGCATACTCCCGTTATGGTTGGACAAATATGCCGTTACGGGAATGGCTTCCGGCAGCCGTTCCAACTGTTGCCTGTTATTGGCAATATTCGCCATATAGGTATGCAGCAGCACCACCACCAAAATATCCATAAGAACCGTTAAAAACCCTTTCAGCCTGTGCCTTCCGATCCGCACCCCGAAAACCGGAAGTTGCTGTGCTTTCCACAGGAGAAAAAACGCCGCAGCCATACAGCCTGTGACAAAAATCCCCACCCATACGTAAAAAACCACCGGATTCCCATACCATCCTTCTGCCTGCCATACCGCACTTTCCTCTCCTCCCCGCTTTCCGTCCAATCCTAAAATGCAGGAAATCCCGGCAAACCCCAAATACAACATCCCCAACACACTGACCGCCAGCAGGAGTTTGATCTTTCCCATCCAAATCCGTTTCTCCTCCATTTTCCCTGACTGTGAAACCGTATCCGCCAACACCTGGCCGGCTTCCTCCGTCCCTATTTGCTCCGTCCTGCTTTTTTCCCCCTGCATCAGCTCCAGCAGGCTCACTCCAAGACATTCCGCAAGCGGTTCCAAAAGTTTGATATCCGGAAAGCCAATCCCGTTCTCCCATTTGGAAACCGCCTTATCGGACACATGAAGCTGCTCCGCAAGCTGCTTCTGCGTCATTCCGCATTCGTGCCTGGACTCCTTGATAAACTTCCCGAACTTCACATTATCCATATCGAAACCGCATCCTTTCCCTTACGTCCGCGTCTTGCCCCATTGCTCCCTGCCTAAATCTTATCCCCGTCCCGTCCATCCTATCATATACGTCCCGCCAAGAACAATCTACGGAAAGTAGAATCCGCAAAAATGCGCCGCTTCAACGGCATTTTATCCTAAATGAGTCTGTAACGGACAAGAAAAAAGCGTGCCCCTGCATTACCCCTAATGCAGATTACACACTTCCTTCTGAATTTGACAATATGTTTTTTTTATCAATATGTAATGTAATGACGCAGCACATCTATCCTACGAAAGACCCGGCCACATGTTTAAGTTCAAAACTTTCCTGTTATTATTAAATACATCCCCTCCGATGTGCCAGCCGGTGCACATACCGTGGATAATTGTCCTGCGGCATACTACATATTCTTTGATTCATCCGCCGCTGTCCGCCCCGTGTCCAGCAACGCCAACCATTCAGCCTTCGGCCTCCTAGTTATGAAATCCGGTCTGTTCCAGGTTTTCCTTCGGCAAAGAGACCGGACCGTTCCTTCATCCTTCACAAAATTATTGTAAAATTCCGTGATTTACTTTATAATATTCTTAACCTTATGTATAAATACCCTTACTTTCCTCCAAATACTTCTTCGTATCCTCAAATTTATTATACGATATCTGATTCACACTTTGAGGTACAGATACAA
>CANTGP010000041.1 GCA_947653315.1 uncultured Lachnospiraceae bacterium | reverse complement strand
CCATGAAGGTATTTGACGGAATAACCGGACTACTGAAAAATCTTCTAAGTCTGGATTATGAAATAGGAATTGTCACATCAAAAACAAGGGAAGAATTTGCACATGATTTTTGCCTGTCCGGAATCAGCCATTTTTTTAAAACAATCATATGTGCAGATGATACACAGGAACATAAACCCAATGCCGCACCGCTTTTGAAATATATGTAATTAGCAAAAGCAGACCATAGGAAAGTACTTTATATCGGAGACAGCAAATATGACAGCAAATGTGCGGAAAATGCAGGAATTGATTTTGCTTTGGCAGTATGGGGCAGCCATAGTAATCACATAAAAGCAGATTATTTTTTGGAAAGACCTGCCGACCTGTTATCTGCCATAACTTGAAAAAACAATTTGCTTTTGTGGAAGAAAGGGGAAAATCTTTTGCACCTTATTTCCTTTTTTTCATACTATAAAACCATACCATCAAACAGGAAAACGGAAGGTGATACTTATGCCATATACCATCGTGCTGGACGCCGGACACGGCGGCGCAAACCCGGGCGCCACTTACAACGGCAGACAGGAAAAAGACGACGCGCTGCGCCTTACCCTTGCGGTAGGAAGGCTTTTGGAAAATGCAGGCATGAACGTGGTTTATACCCGCACGGACGACAGTTACGACAGTCCTGCCCGCAAAGCGGAAAAAGCCAATGAAGCAGGCGGCGATTATTTCATATCCATCCACCGCAATTCCAGCGTATACCCGAACCAATACACCGGAATCGAATCCATTGTCTATAACCGCTCCGGAGCGGCCGCAAACATCGCGGAAAACATTAACGAAAACCTCCAGGCGCTCGGCTTCGTCAACCACGGCGTCAGCGAACGGACGAACCTGGTGGTCTTAAACCGGACGCAGATGCCCGCCGTACTGGTGGAAGCCGGATTCATTAACAACGACAGCGACAACGCCATCTTCGACAACCGCTTTGACGAGCTTGCACAGGCCATTGCGGACGGAATTTTGGATTCCATCCCGTAAATTCCGGCATGGGCGGACGCGCGGAAAAAGTCTGTTGCGGGACGGCGGCCACGGGATTTCCGCGAAATTCCATTCCGGCGTTGATTTCCCAAACCACAAGCAGTATAATAAGCGTATACAGGAATATCCGGTACCAATACATTATTTGATGATACAGGGATAACCATTACCGCCGGACTTAACGACGCAGAATCTTGGTTCTGCGCCGCATTCCGTACCGGTATCCCAAGAAAGGACTTTACCATGAGTAAAAAAACACGCACGATTATTCTTTCCGCCCTACTTATCATAGGCATTATTTCGGCATTCCTTATTGTCATGTTTACCCGCCGAATCAAAATGAACGAAGGCTACGTAACGGGCAACACGGCCGGGAACCTGAACAACAACGGACTGTTCTGTGAACGGAACGGCGTTGTTTATTTTTCAAACCTGTATGACAACGGATGTCTTTATTCCATGACGCCGCAGGGAACCGACATGAAAAAGCTCTCCACTTCAAAAGTCACTTCCATCAACGCGGACGACCACTATCTGTATTATTTTTTGGACAGCCATGATTCCGGCCAGGGTTTGGGATTTGCACAGCGTACTTACGGGATTTACCGCTGCGAATTAAGCGGCAAGAACAACAAATGCCTCAAACGCGGCAACGCCATCACCCTGCAGCTTTGCGGGAACTACCTGTATTACCAGAATTTTGACAACCACAATACCAACGGCACGGAACTGTTCAAAATAAAAATTGACAAGTCGGAGGACCAGCGTGTGCTGGATTACCTTGTCAACCCCGCTTCCTGTGAGGACGGCATCATTTATTTCAACGGCACGCAGGATAACCATTACCTCTATGCCCTGAATACCGCAAGCGACTCGGTTTCCACCGTATGGGAAGGAAATGTTTATAACCCGGTTTACCATAACGGCTATTTCTACTTCATGGACGTACCCGAAGACTACCGCCTGTGCCGTTATTCCCCGACGGATAATGTGGTGGAAGTCCTGACCAATGAAAGAATTGATTTCTTTAACGTATACGGGGATTACATTTATTATCAGACAAATTCCAAAACCGATCCGGCTCTCAAACGGATGCGGACGGACGGAAGCAACGTGGAAACCGTGAAAAACGGGATTTACAAAAACATTAACATCACTTCCTCCTATGTATATTTTACCGCCTTCGATTCCGATACGCCGATGTACATGACGCCTACCACCGGTTCCATATATGTGACTAATTTCGATGCCGCTGCGCAGGCTGCGCTCCAAAACCGCAAAAAATAAGATACTGTGTCATTGAACAGGGAAGATGCCGGTTACAGGCCATTGGGTGACTTGTAACCGGCATCTTTCCTGCATAAAAATTATAACTTTTCCAATTCCCGGAAGCTATCCTGAATCTCCATATATCCGTCCCATGCGACATCTTTCAATATATTCTGCCGTTCCACAAAAAAAGCTGCCGGCGTCCGGATAGAAAAATATACGTCAAATTTTGCCTTTGTAATATATCTGCGGGATTTCAAATACCGTTTTTCCGCATCTACCTGATCTACAAAACGGTTTCCCTGTTCAATAATTTTTTTGTCATATTCGTCTTGGTTGGAAATCACTTTTAAAAGAAAAGTTTCCAAAGCCCCCGTTTCTTCAAACGGAATAACTAAAAACAATATTCCGAGCGTTTTTTCTTCTTTTGAACCGTTTTCCGTCCCTTCCTCATCCCGGTCTGTCACGATTGCTATTTTATGGTAATATTCCGTATCATACGCTGAATGAAAATTATTATCCACAATCTTTTCCAGCTTGGAAAGGATTTGACTGCTGCCGCCCGTTCCCCCAATTACCAGCTTGTTCCCATCCTTCCCCAATACCCTTGACGGACGCAGGAATCCCGGTCCCCGCTCCTTATCCTCCCAACCGTATACCTTCCGCATAAAATATTGCAGCAAGGCAAAATCCGTTGATCCCTCACATAATAATACGCTGTTCATTACCGTAATTCTATCCCCATTTCATCTTTAATCTCAATTGCTTTCCGGGCATCCAATACCCGCGCTACCGTACCGTCTTCTTTTTTATACAACGTAAAGACTTTCATTTTATCCTGTAAAACGGGACTGCATTTCAAAATCTTATCGATGGCTTCTTCACTGTGCGTAGTAAGAAACAACTGCACATCCAGCTTTACACAGGTTTCCAGTATCCAGCGGAACACTTTTTCCATTGCAGTCGTATGAATTGCCGTTTCAAATTCATCCAACAATAAAATTCCCCCCTGGGTCCGAATCACTGCACTCATCAGCAAAATGGCTTTTTTCATTCCATCGCCATATACGTTTAGCGGCAGTGCCCTCTTATGTTCCCTGGAAAGTATCTTGTATATATTCCCACGCCGGTATTTTTCATTCGCATTATCCACATTAATACTAATGATACCCGGATCAAATTCCCTAAGGACCTGTAACATCTGCTCATACAATTCCGGGTTGTCCAAAACACTGTTCAAAAAAACAGTCCCTTCCGCATGGCGTACCGGGGAAATGTAATTCACATCCGCTAAATGATGATTGATATTTCTTTCGTGACGGAATCGCGTTTGCACATCATAACACCCGCTATCCAAAATCAATTCCTCATCCAAAAAAACCGAAAACCATAATTTTTCCACATCGATTACGTTTTCTTCTTTTTCACCGTTTTCCTCGTCGTTTTCTTCATCTCCCGCATGAAAAACCATAACTGACAATTTTTCCATTTCCTTTACCGGCAGACTTTCTTCCACTGTACTGCCAACGACTTCCAACCCATTTGACGTACCATCCGAAAAATCCACCTTATAACTTATCCGCATCTCCTCCCCATTCACAGGGAACAAACCCGACAGACCTTCAAACGGAGTCATTCCCATATTCACCGGGGCAAATCTTTCCTTACGGATTAGACTTCTCCACATACGGAAACTGCCGGGATCATCCAAACTTTCCATCACTTCCAAAACACTGGTTTTCCCGCTATTATTATCACCGGTTATAATATTAACCGGTGCCAATTCCTCCAAATGCAGGTTCCTGATTCCCCGGAAAGAATCAATATGCACCGCACGAATATGTTTCGGCATCTTTTTGCGCCTCCTCACTTTCCTTATCCGTATAGTATACTATAAACCCCCGTCAAAAAAAAGCTAAAAGTATCGCCCCACCAAGGAATAATCCCGTCCCAAACCGGCAAAACTGAAAACATGAAAAAAACAATCCATAACTTCATCCACTGCGGCATCCTCGGCTGGTGCCTTGAAATTACGTTTACCGCGTTGGATTCCTTCCGGCGCAGGGAATTCAAATTAACAGGGAACACCTCCATTTGGATGTTCCCCATATACGGCATGGCGGCATTCCTTGCCCCCGTATGCCGCCTGATGGGAAAAAAGCACTTCCTGGTACGGGGAACGGTATACGCCGCCCTGATTTTCCTCGGTGAATACATTACCGGAACGCTGTTAAGCCGCCGCGACCTCTGTCCGTGGGACTACGGGCATTCCCGCTGGAATATAAAGAAAATCATACGGCTGGACTACCTTCCCTGCTGGCTTTTTACCGGTCTGCTGTTTGAACGGCTGATACGGGAAACCGATGAAGCCTGCCGGTGAACCGCCCCCCGCTCATTCAATGTCCGTACCGATGTCCAGCGTATTAAGCGTCCGCCTTTTCCTTCTGGCTTCCTCCGAAGCCCTTAGAATATAATCCTTGATTTCCTTTGCCCGCCGGATGTGTACCAGCTCCAGTTTCGGATGGGTCGTATCCCCCGTATAGCATATTACCGTGCCCAAACCGAAAATCCTCTCCGGCAGTGAAGCCTGAAGCTCCACATCCTGTATTTTATACATATAACAGTCATTTTCATGGGTTTTAAAAAAACCGCTGTTGATTACCACATCGTCCTCCATCACCGTATATTTCGTAAAAGTCCATGGAAGACCAAAAAACAGCAGCCTTTTCCTTTCAATATATTCCATTTTCCGTTTCCTCCTTATTTTCCGGTCAGTTCCTTACCTTTATGCCAACCCGTCCAGCCTCCCTTACTCCATGCTGTCCGGTTTTTACCATACCATTATTATTTTATACAATTCCCCTTCAGGATACAAGTATCTATTACATGGTTTTCTGAAAGGTATCAAAAATACAAAGCCGCAAATTCGGTAAATTCACAAAATTTTCTTATCTACCACATTGAAACCCCATTCCCGTTATGGTATCATATAAGGACAGACATGCCTGACAGACGGGCAGCCGCCGCTACACGGAAGTGTAAGAACATAAAGGAGGTAACGAATGACCGCAAAAGAATGTATCACCGGACGCAGAAGCATCCGCAGATTCAAGGACCAGCCTATCGACCATGCCGTACTTGCAGAAATTGTGGAAACGGTTTCCCATGTTCCGAGCTGGAAACATACACAAATTGTCCGCTATATTGCGGCAGAAGGGGAAATGAAAGACCGGATTGCCGATGAATGCACATCCGATTATCCGAAGAACGGCGAAATCATCAAGGGTGCGCCCATGCTGATTGTTATTACCGTCATCAAAAACAGGTGCGGTTTTGAACGCGACGGTTCTTATTCCACCCATAGGGGCGATTCCTGGCAGATGTTCGATGCGGGTATTGCATCCCAGACATTTTGTCTTGCCGCTTACGAACACGGCATTGGCAGCGTCATCGAAGGAATTTTTGACGACCGGAAAGCTGCCGAAATCCTTGGCGTTCCTGACGACCGTGAAGTTGTGGCGCTGATTCCCATCGGCTATCCCGATGAAGAACCCGCCGCATTAAAACGCAAATCGGTGGACGACCTGTTAACTTACATGTAAAAAATACCGGCGGCTGCCGGTATCCCACAAAATCGAAGGGAATTTATTTCCTTCGATTTTGTTTGGCATATTTTATCAGGAAAAGAATAGGAAAAAGAATTAGGAAAGAAAAAAGGAAGGAAAACAACCATGCGACACTTAATGAGTCCTTTAGATTTTACCGTTGAAGAACTGGACGACCTCTTTGATTTGGCAAACGATATCGAAAACAACATGCCCAAATATGCCCACGCCTGTGACGGGAAGAAACTTGCCACCTGTTTCTATGAGCCGAGCACACGGACAAGGCTGAGTTTTGAATCCGCCATGCTTAGTTTGGGCGGCAGCGTCATCGGCTTTTCCGATGCCGGATCCTCCTCCGCTTCCAAGGGCGAAAGCGTATCCGATACCATACGGGTGATTTCCTGCTTTGCCGATATCTGCGCCATGCGCCATCCGAAAGAAGGCGCTCCCATGGTGGCGGCCAGCAAATCCTCCATTCCCGTCATCAATGCCGGGGACGGCGGACACCAGCATCCGACGCAGACGCTTACCGACCTTCTGACCATCCGCTCCCTGAAAGGGAACCTCCGCG
Source organism: uncultured Lachnospiraceae bacterium (assembly GCA_947653315.1). Classification (GTDB taxonomy): domain Bacteria; phylum Bacillota; class Clostridia; order Lachnospirales; family Lachnospiraceae; genus Kineothrix. The sequence continues at coordinate 6,288 of CANTGP010000041.1, read as the reverse complement.
ATTTTACCATCGGCTTATGCGGCGACTTAAAATTCGGCAGGACCGTCCATTCCCTGATTCATGCGCTGGTACGCTACCCCGGCATCCGGTTTATCTTCATTTCACCGGAGGAACTCAAGGTTCCCGATTACATTACCGACATGTTAAAGGAAAAACACATCCCATATGAGGAAGTCATCCGTTTGGAAGAAATCATGCCCCGGCTGGATTTTCTTTACATGACAAGGGTACAGCGGGAACGTTTTTTCAATGAAGAAGATTACGTCCGCCTGAAAGACTTTTATATCCTGAATAAGGAAAAAATGAAACTTGCCAAACAGGACATGCTGATCCTCCATCCACTCCCCCGCGTAAACGAAATTTCCGTGGAAGTGGACGACGATCCCCGCGCCGCTTATTTCAAGCAAGTACAATACGGCGTCTATGTCCGGATGGCACTGATCCTTACGTTACTGGGCATCAAGACAAACGTATAAAACGGCAGGAGAAAGGAGAAAAATTCATTATGCTGAATGTAGGAAAAATCGAAGAGGGCTTCGTCCTCGACCATATCGCCGCGGGTAAAAGCCTTGCCATCTACCATCATTTACAGTTGGACAAACTGGACTGCACCGTGGCAATCATCAAAAATGCCCGCAGCAATAAAATGGGAAAGAAAGATATCCTGAAAGTGGAATGCGACATCAATACCCTCGATTTGGATGTCCTTGCGTTCATTGACCACAACATCACCGTCAACGTCATTAAGGACGGGGAAATCGTGGACAAAAAAGATTTGGTGCTCCCGAAAGAAATAAGGAATATTATCCGGTGCAAAAATCCCCGGTGCATTACCTCCATCGAACAGGAACTTCCCCATGTTTTTGTCCTTTCCGATGAAAAGAAGGAAATCTACCGCTGCAAATACTGCGAGGAAAAATACAATGAACGGCTCCAGCGTTATCCGTGGAAATAAGCAGGAAAAAACATGGAAATAAATGTTACCGTTTTTTACGGAAAAGCTATTTACATTTGTCCGAAATAGGGTAAAATAATATTTGGTTGGTTCCGCCGTCTTTCGGAACCGGCCAAAAGCAGACAAAAACCAAAACCATATAAAAAGCAAACAAAAAACAAGTAAAAGCAGACAAAAACAAGCAAAAACAAGCAAAAACAGACAAAAACAAGCAAAAACAAGCAAAAAAAGAAACCGGTCAACCGGCGGAAAAGGAAAAGAGGTATATGTTGAAATTAGATATGCACTGCCATACAAAAGAAGGGTCTTTGGACGGGAAAATCACGGTTGCGGATACCATCCGCACGCTGCGGGACAAAGGATATCAGGGAATGCTCATTACGGACCATAATTCTTACAAGGCATACCGGTATTATGAAAAAAATATCAAGGGAAAAGAATTTGAGGATTTTGTGGTTCTGAAAGGAATCGAGTACGATACCATCGATGCGGGCCATATCATTGTCGTTATGCCCACGGGGGTAAAACTTCCCCTTTTGGAACTGCGCGGACTGCCGGTCAGCCTGTTAATCGATATCGTACATCATTTCGGCGGAATTTTAGGACCTGCCCATCCCTGCGGGGAAAAATACTTAAGCCTGATGAATACCAAACAGGGAAAAAAATCACGGACGCTCGTATCCCGGTTTGATTTTATCGAAACCTACAATGCCTGCGAATCACCGGAGTCCAACCGGGCCGCTTTGGAACTCGCCGCACGTTTTGATAAACCCGGTACCGGCGGAAGCGATTCCCACAGGGAGAACTGCACGGGCTTTGGCTACACACTGATTGATGCCGACATCAGAAACGAAACGGATTTGATTCATGCCATCCGCTCCGACGTCTCCATAACTGCGGACGGCAGGCGTTACCTGCATACCACGAAGCAGAAAATCGGAAAAGCCAATGACCTGCTTGTTTACTCCTTTTGGTTCTATAATAAATTTTCGGCGCTGTTCCGCCGCCATAAGCGGAAACTGGAACTTGTGGAAAATAACCTTTACGTATACATGCCGAAACACAGGCAAAGGGAACGCAGGGTGGGATAACCTACCCTGCGTTTTCGTTTTCATCCTTCCCGTCTTTTTGATGCGTTTCCTGTTTCCCATCCAAATTTTCCTGCAGTTCCCGCAGCATGTCCCCAAACCGTTTGGATACCATCATCGGGTTCCCTTTCAACATCTGGCGTTTATAAAAATCCTTAAAATGGATTAGCTGCTTCCTGTTTTCCGCACTCAGCCGGTATTTAAACCGCAGTTCCGCAATTTCCTCCTTTATGCCCTCCGGATATGCGGATACCCCGTTTGCAATTTTCTCCTTCACATGCAGCAGCCGTTCCTCAATCCCTGCCGCAAGCTCGTCCATTCTCCCGCTGCGCTCACGCTTGCGTTCTTCGCGTTCCTCATTGGACAGCGCAACAATGACATCCAAACGCTTCTGCATCCGCTCCAGTTCCTCCCGTGCCGCTTCCATTTTCATAAGGATATCGCGCAAATCGATGGCTGCCTTAAACGATAACGTGAAATCCGCCACGAGACAAACCGTCAGCAGGGATACCGCCACCGTCAGGATATCCAAAGGAATCCCCAAAACAAGCCGCTCCACGGGCTTATGCACTACATGCGTCATCAATATGGTCAGCCCTCCCCATGCAAGCGTAGAGGACAGGCAGACCTGCCCCTGGAAATTAAATTTTTGGTTGGAATAATCCCAATACCTTACCTTAAACAACGCCTCCATCGTCACCCCGGTCACATACTCCAGCGCCGTCGCCCCGATGCATCCGGCGATATAAGTCAATACCATATTGGACTGGAACGGCATGGATACCACCAGCATCATGACTGCCCCGCTCCCGTAAAGCGGAAGGAAAGGACCGCGCATGAATCCCCGGTTCACCGGATGCCTGTTTTTTAAGGACACATACGCGGATTCAAAACACCAACCGAAAAAACAATAAAAATAAAAGAAAAATAGCCATTGTGCTATCGTATACGGATACATTATCTTCCTCCTACCGGTACACGCCCGCCGACACGCTCCATTTTCCCTTTTTCGTCTCATGGCCCAATCCGTGGTAAACAAACCTGCCGTACCCGCGCACGGAAACCATGTCCCCGTCTTTCATGGAATAACTGTTGTTCTCATTCAGCCTGCCGTTCACGAAAATCTTCCGTTCCCTGAAAAGTGCCAGACTTTGGGTTCTGGACAGGCGGTACACTTTCGCGATGATTCCGTCCGCCCGTTCCGATGACACCGTAAACCGCATTTCCTCCGGCTCCTTCGCCGGAATCTCCGCCACGGCATCCGCTTCCCTGCAGATGACTTTGGTATGATTCACCCGGTCCAAATGTTCTTTCAAATACGGGGCAATCTTATCCGTACAGAAAAGATAGGCGGATTTTCCTTCCAGCAGGATATCCCCCACGGTACTCCGGTCGATGCCAAGATTCATCACCGCCCCGAGGAAATCCCGGTGGGTCATGTCGTCCGCAAATTTTTCCGCCAAAGGTCTGACCGACAGGCAGACAATGGGGAAATCCTCCCCATAACCCAAAGCGTCTTCGCTGCCAAACCGCAGCATCCGCCGCTCACAGTCCTGTCTGCCGCCGTACAGTCCGTAAACCGCTCCCCCAATCTCCGGCAGCATACCGAAAAAAACATCCTGCTCCGCCATGCTTAAGAACCCTGTATACGTATAAATGTTGTGTTCGTAGGATTTCCGCGCCAGCTCCAAAATCCTCTTTTTCAACTGCTGTAATTCCTTTTCGCTCTCTGCAGACATATTCCGATTCCATTCCCACGGACTTGCACCGTTCCGGTCCGTATGCAACGACAGACCGCACGGAGCGCAGACCATGCTTATACAAAACTTATGACTTCTTCTTTGGGCGCTTTCGTCTTCTCCACGCTGACCGCTTCCAGCACGGGGCCTTCCGCCTGATAATCCGCGAAATACTCCTTCCGGACGATTGCCGTCACCTTCACCCACTGTTTGTTTTTAAGCTGCCCCGTCTCCCCGCACCGGCAGGCAAAACCCAAAAATGCCATATCCTCGGCGCAGCAGGTCATCGCCATCCTCCCCGGCACGAAATAACCGTCCGGGAACTGCTCCGGTATCAGCACCATCGCCGTAAACTGCACCTTCTTCCCCTCGTAGCGCTCCAAATGGTCCAGCGAATCCAAATACCATATCCCATAACCGTTATCGTCCAGCACAATCGGGTCATCCGAAAGCGAATAAGGAAGGTCTTCCTCAAAAATTTCATCAATCTCCCCGTTGGAATCCTCAAACACGATTTCCGCCTTTTGGTTAATCGCCTTAATATTGCGCCGGTAAACGCTCAAATCCTCCACGCCGTCACAACGGTTGAAAATAATCAGTTCCGAACCACGCACCATTTCCGCCAGCAGGGATTTCATGTTGTTAAAGTACATCGGAAATGTGGACGCATCGATGGTGGTAATCTGCTGCTCGACGGACCAGTGCCATGGCAGCTTCATATTCTTAAAATTCCACATTCCGTTATATTCAATGATAATCCGCTCCGGTTTGTGTTTTTTCTCCAACGCAATGAGACGGTCGGGGGTAAATTCTTCTTCCTCCTCCACATACTCCACTACCGTTTTGCTTTTTTTCAGTAAAAATTCCTCATACTCCGTTTCCCCTTCTTCGCAGAGGATGAGCAGCGTTTTCCCCTTTACCTGGAAATATGACTGCCCCAGCGTATAGGTAATGAATTCCGTCTTACCGCTTTCCAAAAATCCGTTGATCACATATACAGGTTTCATGACTTCTCTCCCATTTTCATTTCCGCATAAACAGCTTCTCCAAATTTTCCTCGTTTAATTTGGAGCCGATGACACAGAATTTCCCGGTATATTCCGGTCTGCCTTCCCGCACATCGCTTTCCCCGGGAACATAGTCAAAATAAATCCAGGAACCGTCCCCTGCCGGAACCATCCCCTTTGCCCGCAGCACAAGACCGTACCGGCTCTCGTCTTCCAATGCGCTTAATATGGCTTCCACATCTTCCCGCGCATAAACCGCCGGGGTTTCCAGCCCCCAACTGGTGAATACCTCATCCGCATGATGGTGCTCATGATCATGACAGCCGCAGGTGCAGTCCGGTCCATGGTCGTGATGGTGGTCATGACGGCACTCCTCCCCGTCATGGTGATGCTCGTGGTGGCATTCCTCCCCGTCATGGTGGTGCTCATGGTGGCATTCCTCCCCGTCATGGTGGTGCTCATGGTGACATTCCTCCCCGTCATGGTGGTGCCCGTGGTGGCATTCTTCCCCGTCATGATGGTGCTCATGGGCATGTGCCATCACTTCCGCCATCAGCTCCGCCTCCAAATCTTTCGCGCCTTCGATGGTTTCCAGTATATCCCTGCCGTCCAACTGCTCCCAAGGCGTGGTGATGATTTTCGCCTTCGCATTGTGCCCGCGGAGCATCTCCACACAGGCAGCCAGTTTTTCTTCGCTGATTTTACCGGTACGGCTTAAGATAATCGTCCCGGCATGTTCTATTTGGTTGATGAAAAATTCGCCGAAATTCTTCATATACATCTTGCATTTCAAAGCATCCACCACGGCCACAGCGCTGTTTAACCCTACTTCCGCTTCCGTCACCACATCCTGTACTGCCTTCATGACATCGGAAAGTTTCCCGACACCGGAAGGCTCGATTAAAATCCGTTCCGGCTCGTACGTATCCAGCACTTCTTTTAAGGATGCCCCGAAGTCACCCACTAAGGAACAACAGATACAGCCGGAATTCATTTCCTTAACCTCGATTCCCGATTCGCCGATCCCCGCCTCTTTCAGGAAACCTCCGTCTATACCGATTTCCCCAAATTCATTTTCTATCAATACTACTTTTGTACCTGCCAGCGCCTCTTTTAACAGCTTTTTAATCAATGTCGTCTTACCTGCCCCAAGGAACCCGGATACAATATCAATTTTTGTCATTGCCAACTACTCCTTTCCACAATACTACTCCGCTCTTAATGTATTTTGCTCTTGTTTTCGGTTTATGTCAAGGTAAAACTTGCCTTATTCCCTGCACCGTTTCGAGCATAAAGTTTTCTATTTCCCTGTTTACTTGCTCCGGATTATCCCCATTGGCAAAATGCTTTGCCTGTTTTATAAAATGCAGAGGATATCCCGTTTGATCTGCCCATTTTTTACAATATGCCTTTACCTTGCCTGTGCTGTCTTTATCGCCTACCAATATCAATACGGGAAATGAAAAATCAACATCCTTATTTTCTACGATAAAATATTC
>CANTGP010000040.1 GCA_947653315.1 uncultured Lachnospiraceae bacterium | reverse complement strand
CCCGATAAAATATTTTCCTCCGCAAAACCCAAATCAAGCAACTGCCTCTGTATTTCCCCGTAATAACTGCTGGCAATAATCACGGCAAACTTCCTGTCGGGATCCCGCTTTGCAAGTTCCCCCGCCCCGATCACCTCCAGGCCTTCTTTGGTGCCCCAACGGTTTTCGTCATTGTCCACAAAAAACGCTACGTTACCCACTCCTTCCAATTTTTCCACTAAATGATAAACTTCCGTTCCCTGTTTTGCCGCTCCGAATATTACATATTTTCCCATTCCCTGTATCCCTTCTTTTTCCTATTTATTTTTCACCGTTTCCCTTTTTGAACCCTGATTTCCGGAAAATTCTAAGTTTCCGGAAACAAACAGTCAAAATCCACCCGTTCAAAGACTTCCAGCTCTCCTCCCCTGGTTGCGTTATAAATCCGGAATCCGTTCTGCCTGGAGTAAAGCTCCGCTTTTTCATAAGCCTTTGTCAGCTTCTCTTTCTCAAAAACCGCACTCTTATACATGGACGCTTCTTCCTCCGTAATGTAGTCATCAATAAAATGATTCCCCTTTTCCGACGGATGTCCCTGATAACTATGGTCCACGCCAATCAGATAGATTTCCTTTATCCCCATATAGGCCGCAAACTGAAACCCGATATCATACGTAACCGTGGAACCCCAAAAAAATCCTTTGGTAATATCATCGGAAAACTGCGGGTAATTCGGGTAATACGCTTCCATAATCCCATGGATATACGGGATTCCCTCCCGGTATGGATTCTGCACCTTCCTATGATAATTGTCATACACAAACAGCTCACCCGGAAGCTCCGGATTATCCGTCATGTAGTTTTCTATGACATTGGGATCAGACATTCCGATATAATCCGCCCTCCACTCCGTTTTATCATATACCCGGTATATTTTGTTAAACGCCATGCACAGCTCACGGTGCTTATGTAACGTATCCAAATCCCTGACATTCAGGCTCGGTCCGTTTCCGATAATAAACATACGTTTTCCCTCATGAATTCCCTTATACCGCTCCAGTTCCGGATGAAAAAAACGTTTTTCCAAATGTTCTATTTGAAACATATCGACAATCCGGAATTTTTCCCTGTAACACTGCCCGATGGTGTGCCGGATATCGTCTTCCACTGTCCTGACATTCAATACCATGCAGTCACAGGAATCCACTGCCTCCCGGAAAGCCATATGCCGGCAGCCCAGGTCAAAATAACGCCCCTCCCTGATTCCTTCCTCCACAATGGATATCTCCGCACCGGGAGCCTGTTTCATAATGGCACAGATTAAATGGTGAATATAATAATTGGTCCCGTATATCGCAATCTTCCTGTATCCCGCTATGTCATAACCGCTCAAAATCTGCGCATACGTCATCTGTACCCGCTGTCTGTAAAGATAATAAACCGGAAGCCCCTTATCATATGCGCCAAGCGGATCCCTCTCCATATATACGTCATAAATAAAATACCTTTCGATTCCCGCTTTCCGCAGTTGTTCCGCCATGGTTTCCTGATACCGGCTTGTGGCAATAACGACAACCATATCCTGTGATGAGCGGTAATCATCCGCCATCTCCTGAAAAGACCGCACACGTTTCCCGTACATCTCGTATCCGTAATGATAGGAATCGGCAAAATATGCCACCTGCCATGCCCCCAAAGAACCGTAAGCGTAACTTCCTATTTTTCCTGCGCCGAATATTACATATTTCATCCTGTCTCCTCCACACCGTTTTCTTATTTTCTTATATTTAGTTCAGGTAAAACGTATCGCAATACTTGCAGTGGGGAAAATTCTCCCTCCCTTCCAGCAAGGCTTTCCTGACCTGCCGGAACTTCTCCCCATACCAAATATCCACTATTTTTTCTTCCTGCACATTTCCCAAGGTACATTTCCCCAAAGGATCGTTACAGCAAAGACTAACCTCCCCTGTCGGCCGGATAATGAACTGCCGGTAAGGCAGCGCACACCTGACCTTGGAATAAGTCTGTTTTACTTTCCGGTTCGGGGCATCCCCTCCCCGCGTGGAAAGGATTTCCTCCTTTTTCCTTAAAACAATATCCGTTTTCGGGATTAACGCCGGATGGGACAGGCAGTATTCCATAATTTCCTTCACCGGTTCAATGACTTCCAATTCCTGGTTATAATTGTCAATAATCAATTCGTCCAACGAATCGATGATCCCCAAATATTTTTCCAACGTCAGCATGGTGCCGTTCGTAAAGAGATGAATCCTTGCCTTCGGCAGATGCCTGCGCATATACTGTGTCCGCTCAATGATCTTGGCATCCAAAAACGGCTCGTTATTGGAAAAAGGGGCTATCCGTCCCTGATAATCCAAATCTTCCAATTCCAAAATGATTTTTTGGAACAGTTCATCCGTCATCCGGTGCAGCTTTCTCGGATCATCGTTTCTGTTCACCGGACAGAAAGAACAGGTTCCGTTGCAACGGTTAATGGTTTCGATTTCCACATGCCCGAACAAAGGAATTTTTTCCATTTGTTCCACTTCATCCACATATTTGGCGATTGCGTCAAAATCCATCTCCCTGTTGCTGCTGCGCATATTGTAGATTTCTTCCGTTAAGGCTTCAATTCCCTTTACTTCTTCATACGGATTCACCACAAGCCGGTTCTTTTTGTTATAGCTTTGCAGCAGGAACGGATCCAAAACATCCCATGCCGCATTCTCCTGCCGCATCAGACGGGCGGCAATTGCCATATGGTAACGGTTTGACGCAATAAGAATACAATCCGCCTTTCCGATGATATCTTCCAACCGTTTTACGCTATATCCGTTCCACTCCTGTCCAATGAGCGGACTGTCGTCCCGGTCCACGACATAATCCGGCCTGATTATATCCATGCAGGCCAAATCGTTGTAAATCCTTGCCGCATCCCTTCCCGTTCCATACAACGCCATACTTTTATAGTTTCCTGCATGATGGGCCGTCAGGAATTGCTCCAATTCATAAACGGACCCCCGTTTAAAGCCGTAAAAACGGGAAATTCCCATATCCCATAATTGTTCTGCGATTTCCGTCTCACTGTTGGAGCATATGACAAAATCATATTCCCGCTCCGCCTCTTTCAGACTTTCCACCTGCCGTACCACCGTCCCGCAAAATTCCTTTCCCCACTTGCCCGCATCGTTATCCGCAAAAAAAGCCACCCGGTGTTTCCCGAAATACTCCGCCGCTGCCTGTCCGGTTTTTCCGGCCCCCACCAGCACGATTTTTTCCTTCTGTTCCATCCGTGTTCCGTACCCCGGAACCGCCGGTCCGTTTCCAAGCCTTTTCTTCATTTCCGTAAACAACATATTTTTTGTACTCTCCTTAAACTTTATTTTCTCCCTCATCCCGCTGTCCAGCCGACGGTAAACCCTTGCCGCATTTTCATACGCTTCCTTCAAATACCGTTCCATCCCTGCATCCGGCAAAAGATTCTTCCTTTTTCCATTCCCTTCCCTTTCTTTCTCCATTTCCTTTTCATATGTCCCGTTTAACAGCAAAATATCATAAAATGCGGTAAACCTTCCCTCAAAATTCTTTTCGCTTTCCGCCTTTGTCACAATGGAGTCTTCCCGTATTCTGCGTAAATACAATGCGTCACGTACTGCCATGACCCTGTCGGCATACAATGCCGCCCGGTAGGTAAAAAAAAGGTCTTCATGAATGTACTCTTCCGTAAACCACATATGGTTCTTACGCAAATACCCCGTCCGGTAACACTGGATTTGTACCGGTGAAGCAAACAGTTCCTTCCCGAATACCTTTCCAAAATATTCCATGCCGGAATACACACAATCCAAAAAATCCTTTCTGACCCATATCCTGTTTTCCCCCGGCAGAATCTTCTTAAACTTTTCTTCCTGATATTTAACATCCCCCGAAAAATACAGAATGTCCAACCGATGCCTCCGCATATGTTCCACCATGGTTTCCACGGAATTTTCATACAGTTCGTCATCGCTGTCCAAAAAATAACAATACTCGCCGGAGGCCATTCCGAGCCCTCTGTTCCTCGCTGCCGACAATCCCCTGTTTTCCTGCGTTACCGCCCGGATTCTCGCATCCCTTTTGGCATACTGCTCCAATATGGCATGGCTGCCGTCCGCAGAGCCGTCATCAATACCGATGATTTCCAAATTCCCGTAAGTCTGCCCAACTACGCTTTCCAGGCAGTCGCCAAGATATTTTTCCACGTTATATATGGGAATGACAATGGTAACTAACGGCTGTTTCATCCCTGCTTCCTCCTGCCTTTCCTCAGCTTTTCTTTCGCCCTATTTCACGAAAAAATTTCATCATCCGGTATCCTTTACTGCTGCATGCATTTAACTCCACCATACATAACGAATGGTAATTCCGAATCCCCATATTTTCCAACTGCCCGATGATTTCATCCACGCCCTCTTTGTTGGAAATCAATACGGCAATTTCTTCCGGCTCCATCCGCTCCAAAACATTTGGGGACTGTACCGTCAAATTTCCCATAATCCCGTCGGCGGTTCCGGTTTTTTCCGGGTTTCCATCCAAAATACCGGTTGGGATAATCCGCCTTTTGTATTTGGGAAAAATAGCATAATAGGCTTTTCCGCATCCCCATATATATATTTTCTTATGCTCCAACTGTCTTTTAACCAGTCTCCACCGCTCCCTGCGGATATCCAACCGTTTGGAAATCACGGTTTCATGGTCAATGCAGTATTGGATGATTTTAGGAACCCTTATCACTTCCGTAACAATCCACCCGCGTATTTTCATACACAAACCATAAACCGCATACCCGTATTTTTTTGCGAAAATACGGCTGCGTGCCATCATGCCCACATCCGCCATAAGCCTTTCGTCGGAAAGATGTTCCTCCAAAAGACGCTGCAGCCTTTCCGACTGTCCCGCAAACTCCGCGGTATCCACACAAACCGGACGGTACGCGGTTTCCTTTAACCGCAGCAGTCCCTCCGCTTTTTCCCTCATTCCGGCAATGTCGCCGTTTTCGCAATAGATCAGCGCATCCCCTGATACTTCCCGCAATACCGGCAAATCATAAACAATACAAGGTGTACCGCAGTACAGGGACTCCACCGGCGGATAACCGTATCCCTCAAAATGGGAAGGGTACAACAGGAGCTTTGCACGTTTTATTTCCTGGAATTTCCGGTAATCGTTAATACATTTTTCAAACCGCAGGGAAATTCCATACTGCTGCGCCCTTTCTTCCGCTTCTTTTTGGAATTCCTCATCCACCGTGCCGTTTCCCACGACACATACGCACTCCATGCCGCGCATATATTCCCCCAAAAGCTCCAAAAAATCATCCCCGCCCTTATGCTTGTCCTGAATCCGCAAAAACACTAAAACCTGGTTTCTTTTTTCTTCTTTTACGGAATCCGCAACCATGGAATTCATCGGCGGAGACCATGCAACGTGAACCGTGGACTGCGCAAAAGCGTCATAAAATGCTTCCGCATACCGCTGTCCCTCCTTGGAAATGCTTAAAACCAAACAACCGTACCTGCAAATCTTCCTAAGCGCATAATAGTCCCGGACCGGACGGTCCATTTCCGTATATTCCCGATACCAGTTCGGCGTTTCAAAATTAATAAAGGCAAACCGTGCCTTTTTCGCAAGGGCAAAGGCACGGCATGCGTAATAAAAACCCTCCCTGCTGTCAATCGCCGGTATGCATATCACATAATCCAACCGTTCCTCATCAAGCGGAATACGGACAAAATCCCTGACCAATACCGTCCGTATGTTTTTATGGCGCGGATAAATTTCAAAATCCTTATGGAATTCCGGAAGGAAATTCGTAACGACATAGACCTCATTTCCCTCGTGCGCCAGCGCCTCCGCCATCATCCACGCACAATACCGCCCTCCGGAATACCCTTTCCTCGGCATTTTTCCCAAAACTGCAACCTTTAGTTTCCCCATCACATCCGCTCCTCTTATCCCAACTCCGCGCTCTCCCCCTGCCTATACGGATTCCCGTAATATTTCTGCATCTGCGCGGTATGTACGGCAAAATGGTGTTTCCGTTTCCATAAGTCTTTGGCTCCGTTCTCCAAGGCATTCCGGATTTGCTCCCCAATGATTTCTTCCCGAAACGCCTCATACGTACACCCTTTCCCCTTAAGCTGCGTATAACCCAGCATTACCACGGGTTTTTCCCGGATCAGGGCAATATAGCTTACCGTAGAAAGAACCGTCACCACTACATCCGAAAAATCAATTAAATCATTAATATCCACTTGGTCCACAACGGCCGCATTTCCGGGCAGTGTACCGATACAGCACCACGCTGCCATCATGGGATGCGGTTTGTAAATAAAGTTCCAGCCCATCTCCCTGCATAACCGTGCCAAATACACGGCTGCTTCATCACTGCTTGTAAAAACAGGCGAATGGAATTTCCTTGTATTTTCCGTATAAGGCTGCATTCCGGACGCATTATCATTCTGCCCCGCATAAAAAATAACCGGTTTTCCCTCCGCCATTTTTCCCCTTACCGCTGCCTGCAAGTCATTGCGGGGCTGTACGTTCCGGTTCAGTCTTTGGATTCTTAAATCCCGGATCAGACGTTCCGCCCCCGCGTACTCCCCCTCCGATACCGGCAGTTCCAAAAATTCCTGCGGATACCTTGCCGGGTAACTTTCCCCCATCTGCCCGGTCCCCTCTACCACAATGGTTCCCGGAATATTGCCAAACTCCATATACCTGACGGAAACGCCTTTTTCCATGCAGATATGCCGGATGATAAAATGGAACGCATAAAAGGCATTCCATAAAATTATTTGGGAAGGCTTCCAACAGCGGATGATTTCCCTGATAACCCGGTCCGCACAAAAGCATACGGTATACTCATATTTTTCCGCCATATCCGGGTACCCAAGCCGCAGGTTCAATGCCGCTTCCGACAAATACGTTTTGGATTGCACGTATTCCTCTTTTTCCCTATTTCCGGTCCCGGCGTCATTCTTTTTCAGGTATTGGTTATGCGACAAAAGATCCGGCAGCTCCACCACGGGAATCTCCAGCTTTTCCCTTGCCGCAGTTCCGCTAAGCCACCCGGCTTCCGAACACAGGACAAGATTCGGTTCCCGCGCCTTCCAACGGTTTACAAAATCACAGACACCCTTATCAAACGCAAGAAAATCCGAAAAAATCAGTTTGCTTCCCATATAATGCTCCGTTTCCCTTACGTTTTGCAGAAACCGTTCTTCTTCCTCCAAAAGTTCCTCCTCTTTCTTTTCAAAGAGCCACTCCCTGTACCAAAGAAAATCCTCGCCTTCCTTTAAACCGGCCTGCATCAACTGCTTCCTTACCGGTGCATAATGGTCCAGGGCCACAAGGACAAAAATCCCCTGCCAGTCGGATATTTGGGACGGATGGATGATTTTCCTGCCGCACAGCGTCTTGCCGCATTTTTGCGCATCGTTATCGATAAAATACACAGGACTTATTTCCCTTCCGGCATTCATGACCTGCATACCGATGTTCCCGCTTCCCCATACCGCCAGTTCTTTTCCTGTCCATTCCATCCGCACAATCACCGCCTTCCTTTCCGCCGTGCTCAAAGCAACTCCCGGATACCCGCTTTCCTCCCATAAAAAGAATCCGTCCATTCCATTCCAAGGAAAACCTCATTTTCCACCGGAATCCCATGCACCAATCCAAGCATCATCTCCGACAGTTCCCTGCTCCCCGTCAGTCCTTCCCAGGCAAACGTCCTCCCTGCCGCCCCGCTTTCCCACAAATCCAAATACTCCCGGAAATACGACAGAATTCCCGCATGGACTTTCCCCAAAAAAGAAAGTTCCCCCTCTGACCTGTGCTCCGGCAGGTATACCGGTCTGCCGTCCCTGTCAAATTCCTGCAAAGACGGGTCCGGGGAAGTCAGGATGTTTTCCAGGATTAAGTAGTCCCCGTAAATTCCTTCCGGCTTTTCCCTTGACGGGGAAGGGTAAAATCCGTGAATCCGCAGTTGCTTCTTTTCCCCTCCGCTTCCCGCTTCCATGAGCCGCATAAAATAATATCCCTGCATCTTCTCCCCAAACAGCTTTTCCAATGCGAGCTGACATGTCCCCGTGGACACGAAATCAAAAAATGCCTTTTTCCCCTTTTCCAATCCCAGTTTCCTGACATAAGTCAGGTAATTCATCCTTTTTTCATCCGCTTTTTCCAAAATCAGTGACTTCTCTTTTGCCGCTTCTCCCCCGCACTTTTCCATTTCTTCCTCCGTCAGTAAAAACCTCGTCCGGAGCATTTCCTTACGGGAACCGCCAAAACCCATGCCCACTGCATCATCCACATCTTCTTCCTTACGGATTCCGGCAAACACCGCACTGGTTCTTGACGTTAAGAAATAAAGGCCCTCCGCCGCATGTCCGGCCTTTTCCTGCAGCACGTCAAACATCTGGCGGATGAGAAAGCCGTCCCTCGCCCCGAACAGAACGGTTTTCTCCCCGCTTTCCTTCACCCTCTGCCAAAGCCAAACCGTAAAATCCGTAAGCATCGACGCAAAGAGCAGATAACCCAAATCCTCCGGCTCCCGCACCGCCCTGCGCCCCGTATCCGACAGAAAAGGACTGTTAAAAAACCTTGCCAGAAACATTCCCAGCTTTACCCTCTCCTCCAGCGTATCCTGTCTGTCCAGTTTCCCTGAAAGCCCGCTCTTTTCAAATAAATCAAGCGCATTTGGGAGCAGGATTCCGTCCATCCCGTACCGGGCGGGCGCTTCCGCATCCGCTTCTTTGCTGTCGCCGAGATGCAGCACGGACGCCGTTCCCACTTCTTCGCGCAAAAACGAAAAAAGCGCCCCTTCCTTTCCCGTCCCGCATTCACAGGAGACCAATATTTTTTCATATCCCGTAATCCCGCATTTTTTCAACAGTTCCCCGATTTGTTCCGCGGACAGGTACATATCGGATACCAGGTACACCTTTTTCCCCTGTTCCACGGCATACCGCAGCAGTCCGCATATTTCCCTCCTCGGTTCCGCAAGCCGTTTTTCCACTTCCAGTTCCGCCCTCTTTAACCGTTCCGTTTCCGCAGCGGTCAGGCCGTTTTTTTCCGCCAAATACCCGTATATCTCATCCAATCCCGGAATCCGTCCCAAAAGAGCCGCTTTCCTGCCAAGCTCCCATTCCGCGACCTGTCTTTCTTTCGCAAAAGACGGCATCCTTGTCATTCCCATCCTCTCTACCATTTCAAAGACATCGGAAGGATACAGCGTCCTGCGCATCAAAAGCGTTTCAAAAACATCAAAACTAATCACTTCATGGGCGTCCATTTTATCCATGATCTCCCGCCGGTCCGTCCCTGCCGTAAAAGAAACGGGACTTCCTGCCGCCCGGACGGACAATTCGTTCCCCTCCGCATCAATGATTTTAATCCCGTGCGCCTTACAAAATCCCGCAATACGGTTTACAATAATCCTTTTGGAAGCGGGTCTTGCCGCCACCAAAACAGCGGTAACGTTCCTTGCCGGAAGTTCTTCCATGGACAGAATGGGCATTCCGTACATCTCCCCCTCCGTCCGGTATCCGTCCAGCAACCCCACGATATGCACATGGTTCCCTGCCCGCTTCAGGATTTCTTTTGTGGAATTTCCCAAACCGTACACCGCAATGGAATGCTGCTTCTCCTTCATACAACTCCTGCCCCGATTCCGTTCTTTTTTCCGTAAATGGTATCGATGAGCCTCATAACCGCCACCGCATCGTCCACCGTCCCGTTTTTTATGCCGCCTTTCCCGGTCAGCGCCCCGTAAAATTCATCCATTTCATAACTCCAGGAATCATCCTGGTCAAAGCACATCGTATACTCTTTCGGGTTTCCTATTTTTCCGTTCTTTCTTTCCAAATCCTTTTTATAATAAGTAATCCGTTCCTCCCCATAACTTTTCGTGGATGTCAAAAGGCCGTTGAGCGCGATATACCCATTGGTGCAGATTAAGTCCAAATCAAATTTGTGTTTCCACTGGATTGCGCTGGAATGGAATACCGCAACTTTCCCGTCCGCCGTGCGCATCGTCGCAAAAGCCGTATCCTCCCCCACGCTCTCTTTCCAGACCAAATGATCGGTAAAGCCGTCGATATCCGTAAAATCCCCCACAAAGTACCTTAAAAGGTCCAGCATATGAATCCCCTGGTCGATTAAGATTCCGCCGCCCGAAAGTTCCACATTGTTGCGCCATTCCTGACGGTTTAAATCCGCCGCTTTTCCGTAAACTCCCCTTGCCGCCACCACTTCACCCAAAAAACCGGAATCGATTAATGATTTCGCCTCCATAATGGAATAGTGGTATCTGTGGTTAAATCCGAATTTTAATACCTGCCCCCCGTTCTTCCCAAGGCACGCTTTCATCCGCAAAGCATCCCCGGCACATCTCCCCGGCGGTTTTTCGGCAAAGACATGGCATCCCCTTTCCAGCGCATAACACACGATATCCGGTATTACCGCATTCACGGTGCAGACCACCACTGTCTGCGGCTGTTCCCCGTCAATACACCTTTTCCATTCGGTATATACATGTTCCGGGTAGCGCTCCAACAGGGACATACGGGAATCGCATACCGCCGTTATTTCAAATCCGCCATGTCTGCGCATGGCCTCATAGCGCGTCCTTCCCATCCTTCCCATTCCTATAATCACCGTACGAATCTTTTTTTGCATATCAGTTCTCCTTTGCCGCGATTACCCTGACAAAAGAACTCATACCGTTCTTTTGCAGAAAACGCTGGAATTCCTGTAATACGGAATCATCCGCTTCCATCAGGAATTTCACGAACAAACCGGAATCGTCCAACAGGTTCTTTGCTTCCATCACATAATGGACATCCATGACACCGGGTGTCGTGATTTCCAGGACACGGAAATTATTTTCTTCCAACAGATGAACCAACCCGCGCACGGACGGCAGAACGACATGTTCATAGGGATATATTTTCCGGTTATGCTCCTTAAGCGTCAATATGTCAAAACCGCTGCCTGCCCGCGTCTCCAATACCAGCAGCCCGCTCTTTCCCAGCCATTCGGAAATACCGGACAATCTTTCCTTAAGGGCCGTTTCCTGCTGCATCCGGTCAAAATAAAAAACCAAATCCGCCTGCCCTTTTTCCATGTTTTCCGTTCCGGTATCCAAACCGTCCATCCCCTCCAATATGGAATCCACCAGCCGGTACGCGCCGCAAAGTTCCGATTCCCGTATGAGTTTCACGTAATCACGGTAACGGTTTCCGATATCGGCAATTGCCAGCCCCTTGTTTCGTCCGAGGAAACGGAAGGCACGTATCTGCATCCACTCCAAAAACTCCTTCCACCGCTCCATCCTCCGTTTGGTAATTTCCTCCTGGAATACGCTGCTTCTCCTTAAGTCAAGCAGTTCTTCTTCCTTTTGGTAGCGCTTTACCAACCCGTGGTCGCAGGATGCATATATGCTTGCGCATTCCTTACAGTACAAATAATCCACTTTCCATTTCGTAAAGAAATACTTTCCCGCATGTCTGCCGCAAACCGGGCAGTTTTCCGTCCATGTCCCCCTGTGCCCGTATTTTTCGCTGAATCTTTTGGCAATATCGATTTCCTTATCCCTCAGCAGATAATCCTGCAAATGCATCCCGGAATAGGACTGCTCCGTATACTCGTACGACTTTAACATTGTTTATTCCCTGCCTTGTTTTTTCCTTGTTACTTTCCCAGCCTTTTTCCTGCTTCCTCCATTACCCGGCCTGCCGCATCCATGATTTCACCATCCCGGATATCCGTGTATTTTCCCACACCGTCCCCGTCAAACAAAATACAGGTATGCTGCCCTCCCGTATATTTTTTATCCTTTTTCATCGCATTCAGATAAAGGGCTTCCGCAAAAAAATCACGGCACACCAGTTCCGGCATGACAATGTTCCAAATTGCCGTATCGATTTCCTGTAACATTTCCCGTGAAATATATCCTCTTTGGCAGGAAATCCTGTTTGCAATCATCATTCCGTAAGAAACCGCCTGCCCGTGGGGAACCGCATAACCGGAAACGCTTTCCAGGGCATGGCCGAACGTATGCCCGAAGTTCATGATATTCCGGTAATCCCTGTCAAATTCATCCTGTTCGATAACGTTTCTCTTAAATTCCAATGCCTTATGGATTTCCTTTAACAAGGCATCTTCCTTATGGGCCAAAACATCCTCCATGTTTCCGGCGGTTTCACGGAAACTCCCGTAACCGGCCATAAGCGCGCATTTCATGATTTCGCCCAAACCGCTGAAATAGTCTTTCCGCTCCAGCGTATGGAGGAATTCCGTATTAATATAAATCCGGTCCGGCGGGTAAAAATATCCCAGCAAATTTTTATATCCCCTGAAATTTAAAGAAGATTTGCTTCCGATACAACTGTCCGTCTGCGCTAGCAGCGTAGTCGGAACCAAAATCCATGGAATCCCCCGGTAAAGCACGTTTGCAATAAAAGCCGCCACATCCTGTACGATACCGCCGCCGATTGCGACCAAAACGGTATTTCTCTTAGAAGGCATATTTACCATTTGATCCATGATTTCCAAGGCTTTATCCACATTTTTATTTTCTTCCACGGCATCCAACAGATAATACAAATCACTGCCCACCAGTTTGGACAACGTTTCCCTGTATATTCCAAACACCTTCTTGTCAATGATAAAAAACTTATGGCTCTGTTGCGCCACTTCGGCGGTAAACGAAAAGTCCGAATAAAAATCCGCCCGGTACGCCCCTTTATATGATGCGATGTTCATACGATTGTCAATCCTCCGTCCACTACTAACTGCTGTCCCGTAATATAGGTATTTT
>CANTGP010000039.1 GCA_947653315.1 uncultured Lachnospiraceae bacterium | reverse complement strand
TAAACCGCCCTTTGGGAACAATTAGAAATAGCCCATTTTTGCTGTCAGGTTTGAACAGATGCCGGCAGGGAAGCACGGGGCGGCAGGGACAAACCGGACAGGGGATTCCGCTCTTTTCTTCTGCGTCCGCCCTCACCCCGCCCCAACCCTAACCTTTCAGGCAAACCGCCCCCCAATACCCCTCCCCACCATACTCCCAAAATCCATACTCCGCCCCGTCCGGTCCCAAACATCCCCCGGCTCTGCCGTCCGGCAGGATAGAAATCCCGAAAGAATCCATCTCCATCCCAAGACCGGCCCCCACCGCCTTTACGAAACTCTCCTTTAACGTCCACAGACGGTAAAACGCCCAGTCCTGCATTTCCTGCCGCTGTCCGGCAAGATAGGCATACTCCTGCGGCGTAAAAAATTTTTCCGCCAGTTCCATATCCGCCTCCCGGATGCGCTCCACATCACAGCCCGCTTCCACGCCGGCAAAAACCGCCATTGCCATGTTGCCGGAATGGGACAGGTTAAAATGGATATGGGGGTGTTCCGGCAGGTAAGGCTTTCCGTTTTCCCCGTAAGCCACCGCGGTTTCCCTGCCGTCCAGCCCGTAAGCGGAAAGGCCCCTGTGAAACAGGATTCCCGCCCCCAAAGACAGCCGTCTGTCTTTCGGGAACAGATAGGCATCCACTTTTTTCTGCCTTTCCCCGGACATCATCCGGTAATAACCGTCAAAGCAGACGGTATCCGCCAGCATCCCCACATCCATCCAGTAAATTCTTGCCTCCGGTTCCCTTTTTCCGCCCATTTCCCGCATCACATTTCCATCCCCCTTACTGTCTGTCCATCTCCAGCATCATGACCGTATTGTTCATATTTAACACACGCATATACTGGAAATCCGACATAATCTTCCGTATCAGAGCAATGCCCCCGACGGCGGGTCCCTCCTCCTCCACCCGGTATTCCAACGGGTTAAAAGGAATCCCGTCGTCCCGCACCCTTAAAATATAGGAGCCGTCCTGCACGGTAAAGCTGACATCCATGTAATTTTTCCTGCCGGGACGGTAGCCGTACCGGACGATATTGGCACAGATTTCCTCCAATGCCAGCCCGATCAGCTTCGCATCCTTTTCCCCGATACCGTTATCCGCACAGAATACAAACAACCGGTCGCGCAGTTTCGTCACATCCTCCAAGTCGTTTTCCATGGAAAAATCCAAATACGTCTCGTCCGTTACCTGCGGAAGCATATACCTGCCCCCTGCGGGAAACTTCCCGGTACGCTGTCCCCACATGCGCAGTCCCGTGCCAAGCAGGACGGTCAGCGCCTCCGCCGCCACCGCAGCCACGCATACTCCCGTAAATCCTGCGAAATACAGCCCCGCCAAAGTAAGCGGCACAATGACCGCAAACCCCTGAAGAACCGTGATTGCCGTGGACAGCCCGGACTGTAAAATGGTTTGGTAATAGGACATCAGGAACTTATTGTACACATAAAACGGAAAACCGCAGGCAAAAATCCGCAGCGAAGTCCTGCACATCCCAAGCATTTCCCCCTGTGTGATACCGAACATCCGGGCAACCGCCTGCGGACAAAGGAAAAAGAAAACAAGCAGCACGGCGATGGCGGAATAACTGTACAGCAGCACCTTCCTGCATAACGCCCGGATTCCGTAATAATCCTTTTCCCCATACAGGATTCCGGCAATGTTCGGCACCAGCCCGATAATCCCGCCCACACACAGTTCCGCAATCAGCACCGCATTGGAGCAGACGGAATATACCGCCATGGGACCGTTTCCGAGCAAACGCACGATGGCACTGTTGACAATGACCGATTCCAGGGCAGACATCAGCGTAAACGCCGCGCCCGGTATGCCCGCGCCCGCCGCCATTTTCACGTACCGCCCCATTCCGGCATCCGGCTTCCTTAGGTGAAGCATCCGTTGTTTGGATTGGAAATAAAAGAGAACCGTCACCATTCCCGCCAAATAACCGGTCACGGTGGAAAGCGCGCTTCCTGCCATACCCATGTGAAACACCCGGATGAACAGCACGTCCAGTACCAGATTGATTGCATTGGCAATGATAAACAGGGCGCTCCCAAGCCGGGGATGGTTATCCGCATTCATGAAATAACAGAAAATGATGGCAAGGGTCAGCACCGGAATACCGCCGAAATTTACCGCGATATACGGCTCCGCCAGTTCTGCCATCCGCCCGGTTCCGGCAAGCGCCCTAGCACATACCGGCGGGAGGATTGGCGTAAACAACGCAGCCAAAAGGGAAACGGCGGCTCCCGCCGCCAAAGAGGACGTAAACACCCCGTCCGCTTCCTTCATTTCCCTTTTCCCAAGGAGCACGGCAGCCTCCGCCGCACCGCCCGCCGCAAGGAGCAGCGCCGGCATCTGCAAAAGAAGCAGCACCGGCATGGAAATCTCGATGGCCGCCATGGCATCCGCACCCAAAAGATTGCCCACAATCATACCGTCCACCACATTGCCAAGCTGCATGGCAACCGTCATAAGCACTCCCGGCAGAATATATTGGCGGATTTTCTTATTGATTAAAAATGCATTCCTCTCCATTCCCTCTCCTCCCGTACTATCACTAATATGGGGCATACTAAATCCTGCCGTCAAAAAATCCCAGCGTTTCCAATGCCTGCAGGGCGCTGCGCAGGTAATCCTTATCCGGCATCGGCCATTTAAAGCCCAACCGGTAAAGCGCCTTCGTCGTAAAACCATTGTCCGCGTCGATATAAGCGCTGCCCGCTGCCCCGCTGTCTGGCAGGTACGCAATCAGACCGGAAATCAGCCCGTTTTTCCCGTCGTCCCCAAGGGCGCTTTGCAGCGCTTCCCCAAATTCCCCGTCGCTAACGGTTTCGATGGGGATTCCCAGCGCATTCATCTGTTCCACCACGTCCGCCATTTGAATCACATAACTGCTGTAAGCGTGGAACACACTGCAGCCGCCCGTCGCCGCCGCCAGCCTCACCACCGCTTCCGCCGTGGAATCGATGGGGGAAAATTCCGCCGGCATATCCAACAGGGACACCGGGAATTTCCCGAGCGCCACATAACCCCGCAGGGTACGCATAAACCCGTTGGTCACGGAATTTATCTGGAATTCCCCGTCGCTGACACGGCTCATCAGGTTTCCGACCCGGATAACCATTCCTTCCATTCCTTCCGCAACGGCTTCCAAAACCGCCTTTTCCGCACGGAATTTCGTTTCAATGTATTTGTTGGTAATCTCCTGTCCGAAATCCAGCTCGTTTTCATGCATCTTTTTTTCCATGTCCATGGGGAATTTCCCCCCAACGTTCTCCCCGGCAACGCTTACGGTGGAAATCTGGACCAGTTTTCTGCCCGTTTCGCGGCAAAGGCGGATTAAATGAAGGACGCCCCGGTAATTAATCCGTTCCAGCGTATCATCCGCGGAAAAATGTTTCACGCACGCCGCACAGTTTATAACCTGTGAAAAATCATACCTCTTTAACCCGTCCACCCGTTCCGCATCCGTAATGTCCCCTTCGAGGACCACGATCCTGCTGCCGAACATTTCTTCATAGGGATTGCTGAAATAATACACCAGCATACTCTTTAGCCGCTTTTCCAAAGAAGGGGCATTTCCCTGCCGCATCAGGCAGTATATGGTATTGTCGCACTCCTCCAGCATGGTTTTCAGGATATGTGCGCCCAGGAAACCCGTGGCACCCGTTAAAAGGACATTACCGGTGGCTGCCGGACGGATTTCATCCACCCGTCCGGGCACATTCCTCCCAAGCACCCGCGCCAGCTTATCCGTCTCTTTCCCGGCCTTGCCTGCCGCGTCCGCCTGCCCCTCTTTAGCGCCCCCGCCGCCCGTTCCTTTTGACCGTGCATCCGTCCTGCCGTTTCCGTCCTCTCCCCTGACATCTTTGGACCGCGCACCTGTCCCGCCGCCGTTGTACCCGCTCAAATGACGCTCCAGCGCAAGCGGCGTCTTATACTCAAACAGGTCGGCGTAAGAGATACCGATTCCCGCACTCATACATTTCATCGCCACCTTGGAAGCCGAAAGGGATGTTCCGCCGTTTTCAAAAAAGTCGTCTTCCGCACCAATCTTCTTAACGCCCAGCGCCATGGCGAAAATTTCGCACAACTTGCGCTGCAAATCGTTTTCCGGCTCCACGTAATTTTTCTTTTCCGATGTATACTCCGGCTCCGGCAGCGCCCGCTTATCCACTTTGCCGTTATTCGTAAGCGGCAGTTCGTCAAGCTGCACCAGCACGCCGGGCACCATATAGGGCGTTAAGTATTTCTGCATAAAGCAGGTCAGCTTTTGTGTATCCACCGGTACTCCCGCCACGAAATAACCGCACAAAAACTGGATGGAATCCTTTTCCTTTACCAAAACCACGCTGGATTTTACGGAAGGGTAACGGTTCATCACATTTTCGATTTCGTCCAGTTCCACCCGCAGCCCCCGCAGTTTCACCTGATTGTCCATGCGTCCCATGAACTCAATCTTTCCGTCATGGTTCCATCTGGCAAGGTCGCCGCTGCGGTATGCCTTCTTTCCTTCAAAACGGATGAATTTATCCGCCGTCAGCTCCGGTTTTCCCACATATCCCCTGCCCACGCCGTTTCCGATGATTAACAGTTCCCCGGATGCCCCGGCGGGAAGCAGGTTCCGGTATTTATCGATGACCATCATTTTCGTATTTGCCATGGGCTTTCCTATGGTAATCTTTCCTCCCGTCACCCGTTCAAACGCACACCCTATCGTCGTTTCCGTAGGCCCGTATCCGTTAAACACCAACGGATTGCTTCCAAGTGCCATAATCTTTCCGTATAGTGCGTCCGGAAATGCCTCCGCGCCCACGTTAAACATTTTAATCCGCGACAGGGATTCCCGCATTTCCGGCATGTCGATAATATTGGTCAGAAAGGACGGCGTACATGTCACCGCGTCCACCCCGTAATCCAAAATTAAACGGGAAAGCGCCAGCGGATTATGGATTTCCTCCTCGTTCGCCATGCAGACCGTAATGCCGTGGTAAAGCGGAATGCACTCCTCCAAAATGGATACGTCGAAAGTAATTGCCGCAAACGCCAGCGATACCGTAGTGTTTTGTACATACGAATGCGCTTCCACATTCCATGGATTGTCATTCACGTAATTAACCAGATTCCGGTGCTCGATCATCACACCCTTCGGTTTTCCGGTGGAGCCGGAAGTATAGATACAGTAGCACAGGTTTTCCGGCAGGATTTCCACATGGGGATTTTCCCTGTTTCCCCCTTCCCCCAAAAGCTCCTCCAACGCCAGCGCCTTTGCGGAAAGCCGCCCCACCAGCGCGCCGCGCCGCTCCATCAGTTCTTTGGGCAGGATGAAGAATTCCGCGCCGGAATCTTCCAGTATGTAGGATATCCGCTCGTCGGGATACTCCGGATCGATGGGCACAAATGCCCCGCCCGCTTTCAGAATCCCCTGCCTTACGGCATAAACGTCCACCGTCCGCGGCATCATTACACCCACCATCCGCTCGGCGGACAATCCCAAATCCAGCAGACGGTTTGCGATTTTATTGGCATTTTCGTTCAGTTCCCGGAACGAACGCTTCTCCCCGTTGGCTATGACCGCCGTTTTGTCCGGATGCAGCGCCGCCTGCCGCTCAAACAAAAGATTCGCCGTCGTCTGCTCCACGGAGGCATCCGTTTCGTTATAACCGTCCAGTTCAAGGCGCGCCGCACCGCTTACCATACAGATTTCCTTTAAATATTTCTTTTTGGAATCCGTCAGTTCCAGCACGGTTTGGTGCAGGCAGTCCACCAGCCCTGCCACCGTGCCCTCCCCATACCAATCGCTTCGGTATTCCGCCTGATAGCAGATTTCATCTTCCGTCACGGCAACGTCCAAAGACAACGGCGCTTTCGCCGTATCCAACGGCAGTTTTTCCAAAACGGCTTTTTCCCCGGCAATTTCTTCAAAACGGAAATTGTCCCCTTGGAACGCAAACAGTAAATCCGCCTGAATGCCGTATGCCCTGCTGATTTCCGCAAAGGAATAAAGGTCGGCGTTCATACTGTCCACCAACTGTTCCCCCGTCTCTTTTAAATATCCGTCGATTTCCCTTTCCCCGTCAATATTACAATACACCGGAAGGGTCTTCACCAGCATACCGAGGATGCCTGCCAGCCTGGAATCGTTCCTGCCGTTATAAATGGTAGTGAACACGGCCTCGTCCTTGTAAACGTACCGCCCCGTAACGAAACCGAACGCGGCGGTAAACAGGGCGTTCATCGTAATCCCCGTTTCCGCACAGAAAGCGCGTACCGCCCCCATGTCCGCCGCAATATTCCTGCCGTACCATCCGGCCCGCGGAATCTCCTCCCTTTTGTCCTTTGCCGGAAGGAAATCCGTATCGCATCCCCGGAATACCGAATCATAGTAATCCTTTGCCTTTTGGAATTCCTCCCCCTGCAGCGCTTCCTGCTCCACAAGGGCCGCCTCGTAGCCGGAAAACGTTTCCGCCGCCAACCGTTCCCCTCCGTAAGCCGCATTCATGTCGCGCAGGAAAATGCCGCAGGAAGTGCCGTCGCTGATGATATGGTGGAATTCCAAAAACAGGTATTTTCCTTCTTCCGTGTCAAACAGCGCCGTGCGGAACAGCCGGTCGCCCAGCAGGCGGTACGGACGCACCAGTTCCTCCCTGCAAAGGCGGTCTTTGATTTCCGCCGCAAAAGGAACCGTATCATTCCTTTTCTGCCAAATACCGCCTTCTTCGTCCATGTAAAGCGTAGTCTTTATATAGGGATGGGCGGCAACCGTCTCCTCCAGCGCTTTTTTCAGTCTTGGCAAATCCACGCCGGAACCCAGCCGGAACAAAAACGGAATATTGTATATGGTACTTTCGGGATTTGCGGCACACTCCACGAAAATACCGTTCTGCGTCTGCGTCAACGGATAGGCTTCCCGCACTGCATACGTATCGTTCTTCCCCGCGCCGGAACCCATACCGGACAGAAAACGCTCCAGTTTTTCCACCGTATGATGCTCCTTTAAATCCTTATTGCGTACCACCGCACCCCCAAAGGCATTGGAAAGCGCCGCATTGAGCTTTACCGCGCCGATGGAAGTCAGCCCGGCCCGGTAAAGGTCCGTGGATACGCCAAACTCCCTGTGTCCGAGAACCTCCGCCACACAATCAAAAATCCGCTGCTGCACCTCTCCCCTGGGTGCGGCAAATTCCTCTTTCTTCCGCTCCGGCAGAGGCAGCGCACGCTTATCCACCTTTTGGTTTTGGTTTAACGGGATTTTCCCTATCTGCACCGTTACCGCCGGAACCATGTAAGGCGGCTTGCTTTCCGCGATAAAGGAATGCAGCGCCTCCACATCCACCGTTTGCTCCGAAACCACGTAAGCGGCAATATATTTCCCGCCTGCAGGGTCGTCAAAGGCAGCCACCGTGGCATCTTTGATACCGGGGAACCTGCGTATGATTTCCTCCACTTCCGTTAATTCGATACGGAATCCCCGGATTTTCACCTGTCCGTCGCGCCGCCCGACAAATTGGATGTTGCCGTCGGGCAGGAAACGCACGATATCGCCGGTACGGTACATTCTCCGGTATCCTTCCCCGCCGCCGTAGGGATTTTCCGCATAGGCTTCCGCCGTCTTCTCCGGCCGGTTTAAGTACCCCCTGGATACCTGCGGTCCTGCAATGCACAGTTCTCCCGGAACCCCGGCGGGAACCCTTCTGCCGCAGCCGTCCACCACATAAACCTTCAAATTGGCGAGCGGTCTGCCGATGGGAACATCTTCCTCATAGTCCGTCAGACAGTATGCGGTAGAAAGAATCGTACATTCGGTAGGACCGTAGACGTTATGGTATACGGTATTTCCCTTGGGAGCAAAAGGAGTCAGCGCTTCCCCTCCCATGGATAAATGCTTTAACGTCCCGCACTGCATTTCCGTGGCAAACGCGCGTCCGATCTGCGTGGTCATAAAGGCGTGGGTCACGCCCTGTTCCTCAAAATAGCGTTTTAATTCGCCCAAATCCAGCCGGATACCTTCCCCGACGATGCAGACGGCGGCTCCCGCAGTCAGCGCCGGATACAAATCCATCATATGGGCATCGAACCCGTAGCTGGCATAGGCAGCCACCCTGCTTTCCTCCCCCAACCCGTAATACGTAAGATACCAATGACAGAATGCCGTAAGGTTGCCGTGTTCCAGCATACATCCTTTCGGCACGCCGGTGGAGCCGGAAGTATAGAGCAGGATAAACAAATCCTCCGGCTTCGGCAGCGCAGGCAGTTCCCCTGCCTGCGGCAGCCCCGGAATATCCTTCGTCAACAGCACTTTCCCCTCATAGCCGTCCAACAGGGACAACAGCGCCTCGTCCGCAATCAACAGCTTTGCGTCCGCATCCTTTACCATAAATGACAGCCGTTCCTTCGGATACGTAGGATCCAAGGGCTGGTAAGCGGCTCCCGCCTTCAACACGCCCAAGGACGCAAACGCCATGTATTCGCAGCGCGGAATCAGCACGGATACCACCTGTTCCTTTCCGATGCCAAGTCCCGCGATATAAGCGGCAAGGCGGTCGGTAATATCGTCCGTCTGCGCATAAGTATAGGTTTTCCCGCCGTAAATAACCGCCGCATGTTCCGGCGTGCGCGCTGCCTGCCTGCGGAACCGGTCCACCACCGTCTCCGTCCGGTCATAGGCAGTCTCCGCCCCGTGAAAACGTTCCAACCGCTGGAGCTGCGCTTCCGAAACCAAGGGAATCTCCCCCAGCGTCCGGCAGGATACCATTCCCTTTAACACTTGTACGAACAGTCCCAAAAGCCCCCGCGCCGTCTCCTCCAGATACCAGTCCGTGCGGTAATCCAAAGTAATCCCATAACCGCCGTTTTCCTTCATCACCATGACGGAGATGTCCGCCTGCACTTCCCCGGTGGGCAGGGGGACAGCCGGATACCGCGCCCCGCCGAACTCCATGCCCTTTAACATTTCGCCCTGGTAAACGAACAGGATATCCGAAGCGATGCCGTAATCTCTTGCCAGTTCCCCGAAGGAAATCACGTCATGCCCCATGGTTTCATAAAAGTCCGTTTGGAAATCCCGCAGATAATCTTCCACCGTTTCCGTTTCTTCCCAAGACCTGCAGATAGGAAGGGTGCGGACAAACATCCCCACGGACTGTGCCATGCGCGCCGTATGCCTTCCGTTGTTGACCGTACAGAACAGGCTCCGGTTCCCGCCCGTATATTTTCCAAGCGCATAGGAAAAAGCGCCGAGGAACAGCGTATTTTCCGAAATCCCGTTCCGCCTTGCAAACTGCTCCGCCTCCATGCAGGAAAGAGCTTCCCCCAAAGCCATGCGCACCGCAGCGCCCTTTACGCCCGCTTCCTTCGGATGGAAATCCTTTATCAGCCCATCCCCCGCTTCCGCATCCGCCAAAACGCGCTTAAAATACTCCGCCGCCGCCCGGTACTGCGGCGTATTTTTGATTGTCTCCCCGTAAACCGCCATGTCCGTCAAGGAAAGGTCCTCCGGCTCCGGTTCTTTCCCCTGATACAATAGCGAAATTTCCTCCATAAACACTTTTGCCGACGTACCGTCAAAAATCAGGTGGTGGACGTCAAACAGAAAACAGGGACGGGATTTTCTTTTTCCGGCGGATACCTGACGGTAAAGCGCCATGCGGTAAAGAGGTTCTTCCTCCAGGGCGAAGGGACGGACAAACTCCCTCTTTGCCGCCTCCATGTCCCCGGTCTCCCGTTCTTCCACGGACGCGAGCAAATAAGCGGGATACACGCGCATCACGGGCATTCCGTCCTCCGTGGCGATTCCGACGCCGAACGCCGGATGCATGGCAACCGCCTGTTCCACCGCACGGCAGAACTTTTCGCAGTCGATATCCTCCGGCAGTTCACAGCACATAGGAATGTTGTACATCGTCCCTTCGGGATGGTTCATGCACTCCAAATACACACCCATTTGGGAATCCGTCAACGGGTAAGATTCCCTGCTGCCGCTTTGCTTTTGCGGCCCGCCGGATTCCTGTCCGTCCCGGTTCCCCGGCCGTTCTTCCAAAAGCCGTTCGATGCGTTCCGGCGTCCTGCCCTTTAAAACCATTTCCGGCGAAAGATGCAAATCACGGAAGCATTCCGCCAGCTTCAGAACGTTGATGGAATCACCGCCCAGCCGGAAAAAGTCGTCCCCCGCGCCCACAATCCCGCATCCGAGAATTTCCCCAAACGCATGGCAAAGCCGCCGCTGTACCTCGTTTTCCGGCTCCCGGTAAGCCTCCTTATATTCCGAAGCATCCGGCGGTAGCAGCGCCATCCGGTCCAACTTCCCGTTCACGTTTTTCGGAAGCTCCCCCAGCCTTTTCAAAAAACGCGGAACCATGTACTCCGGCAATTTTTCCCGCAGGCAATCCCTTAGCTTATCCTCTGCTTCCGTGTCCGCCACGTAATACCCGCACAAATAGGTTTGCCCGTTTCCGTCCGTAAAGGCTTTGACCACGGCGTTTTTAATGCCCGGAACGGATGCCATGCACAATTCCACTTCCCCGGTTTCCACCCGCTGCCCGTTGACCTTCACCATCCAGTCCTTGCGGTTTACATATACATAATTCCCGTCCGGCAGTTTCTTTCCGATATCGCCCGTATGCAGCAGGATACTTCCGTCCGCCTGCCGCTCAAAAGTCTTTGCGCTCTGCTCCTCCAAATTCAGGTAGCATTCGCCAAAAACGCCCCGCACGCAGATTTCCCCTTCCCTGCCGTCAGGCACTTCCTTTCCGTCGTTGTCCAAAAGGAACATCTCCACTCCCGGCGCAGGCTTGCCGATGGGCGTATTCTCCATGGGCTCCTCCACCAGATAGGACGCTGCCAGCAAAGCCGTTTCACTGCAGCCGTAAAGATTATACAAAGCATACCCGTCGCCCGCCATCATGGAAACACGCTCACTTCCGGTGAATACTTTCTTTAACGCGCTTCCCCGGTTTTTAAAATGCTTCAACATCTGCGGGCTGATAAAACCGCAGGTAATCCCGTTTCGGGCATAATAGTCTTCCATAAGGCGCACATCCCTGCGCACGTCCCCGGAAAGCATATGCACGCAGCCGCCCGCGCTTAACACGGCATAGTATTCCATCACGGAAGCGATAAAGGACAGCGGCGCCGATGCCGCAAAACAGTCTTCCTCCCCGATTCCCAGCGCCTCCACAACCCGCATGGCTCCCCCAAACAGGCTGGCATGGCTGTGGACGATTCCCTTCGGACGTCCGGTGGAACCCGAAGTATAGATGATAAGGGCGCGGTCCGTATCCGCCGGACAGTTATCTGCCGGACAGTTATCCGGCGGCCAATTGTCCGCAGGATAACTGTCTTGTTCATATGCGCCTGCGTCTTCCATCCATACGGCATCCGCCGTGCATACCGCCCCACAGTCTTTTTTTATGTATTCCACCCGTTCTTCCGGATATTCGGGAAGCAGCGGGACATAGGCCGCCCCCGCCATCAGGACTCCGATTTGCGCCGCCACATATTCCATCCGCCTGTCCATACAGACTAACACCGCTTTTCCCTGCACACCGCCCATCCCGCGCAGCTTTGCCGCCGCCTTTTTGCTTCGTTCATACAATTCACGGTAGGTCGTGCATCTCTTTCCCCCCATGTCCACAATGGCAGTCCTCTCCGGCTGCCGTTTTACGATTTCCCCAAACCTGTCCAAAAAGTTCATTGTTTTATCCTCCTCTTTGATAAGGAATAGTGTAGCATAAAACATTTCCCTTTTATCCGGTCCGGAATACATCGCAAGTTTTTATGCATGGTTTGTATTTATGGGGGCGGACGCTCCGGCGCCAAAGCCGCGCCGCTACATCAAAGGGGCAAAGGCTTTCATCAGACATCCTGTCAGCTTCATCCCCGCCTTTTCCTTACGGACGGTTTCCATGGAAACCTGCCTGCATTTTTTTAACGTCGCCTGGAAATCTGCTTCCATATCCGTAATACAGTCCGTACCGTACAGGTAAGTGGCACATTCAAAATGATGGTACAGACTGCGGTAATCCAGGTTAATGGTTCCCACCACCGCTTCCCGCGTGTCGCTGACAAACACTTTCGCATGGACAAATCCAGGCGTGTATTCATATAGTTTCACCCCTGATCTTAAAAGGGATGCATAATGGGTTTTTGCCAACGCATAGGGAATTGCCTTATCCGGGATTCCCGGCAGCAGGAGAATGACCTCCACGCCCCTTTCGGCGGCAAATTTCAAAGCGGTTTCCATTTCCCCGTCCAAAATCAGGTAAGGTGTCATGATATGTACGTATTCCCGCGAACGGTTTAACATATCCATATATACCCTCTCCCCCAGCCTGTCGTCGTCCAGCGGACAGTCCCCGTAAGGAATCACATAACCGTTTGCCGCCCGGGCCGGCAGCGCAGGGGAAACGGCCGAAAGGTAGCGCGACACGTCTTCTTCCTTTTCATCAACGCTCCACATTTGCAGGAACATCAGCGTAAAACTTTTCACCGCCTCCCCTTTTAACATCACGGCGGTATCCTTCCAATGTCCGAATTTCACTTTTTGGTTGATGTACTCATCCGCAAGGTTCACGCCCCCGTTAAATGCCGTGTGCCCGTCAATCACCAGGATTTTCCTGTGATCCCTGTAATTATAATGAGTGGAAATAAAGGGCGTCACCGGCGCAAACACCTTACACCGGATACCCAGCGCCTTTAACCGTTTCGGGTAATCATGGGGCAGCAGCGCAAATTCGCACGCTCCGTCGTACATAACGCGCACCTCCACTCCCTCTGCCGCCTTGCGCGCAAGGATTTCCAATATCCTGCCCCACATCAGCCCTTCATCCACAATAAAATATTCCATGAAAATAAAATGCTCGGCAGCTTCCAACTGCTTTAGCATTTCCTCGAATTTATCCTCTCCCAAAGGGAAATACGTCACCGCCGTCTTATCATAAACCGGATGGCAGCCGCTTCTTGCCATGTAGTGTGCAAGGGATGCCACGCCGCTGTCCTG
>CANTGP010000038.1 GCA_947653315.1 uncultured Lachnospiraceae bacterium | reverse complement strand
TTTCCAAAAACCCTATAAAATACGCCGGAAAAAATCCTCCGTCTGCGCCGCCATATTCCGCTCGTTGTAGGTTTCCCGCACCGACTCCGCCGCCTGTTTCCCTATTCTGTCCCGCAGCGCTTGATTCTCCAGCAGCCGTTCCAACTGTGCCGCCAGTTTCGCGCTGTCTTTCGGCGGATACAATAGCGCCGTCTCCCCGTCCCGCACATAACCCCTCATGCTCGGCACATCCGCCGCGATGACTGCCTTTCCAAGCGCCATCTGCTGCAACAGTGTCATCTGCCCGAACGAATAATTAAAATCCTCCAACGGCACGACGCCGAACAGCGCCCCCCGTATCTGTTCCATCAGCTCATCCACCGGCATAAATCCCAAACATTCCACCTTCGGATTCCCGGAGACATAATCCGGCTTACCGACAAACCGCAGCGTCACGTCATGGTCAGCGCAAATGCGCGCAAAGGCTTCCGCCAAAGTATCCCAATCCCTTTTGGCATAACCGACACAAAGAATATAAGTTCCTTCCGTCTCCCCCGTCCCCCGTTCCGGCATCCAGGCAAAAAAATCCGGATCCGTCCCAAACGGAATGTACCTGCTTTTCCCCACAATCCACGGAAAACATTTCCGGTAATATTCCGCCTGGGACTCCGTATGGTAGATGACGCCGTCCAAAGACTTACTCGCAAACTGCATCAGCTTTAGTGCAGCGCCGTCTTCCGCCGCGCTGTTAAAAGCCCCGATGTCAAAAACCACATGCTTCGCCTTCGTCTTCCAAAATCTGCGGATGAGACTGAGCACCACCCCGCTCTGCATCCCGTGGGAGACAATCAGGTCGTAACGGTTCAGGCAAAACAGCACGCGCAAAGTCTGGATTACATAAAACCGCAGTGTTTCCTTTTCAAAATGCTCCAGCCACGGAAACGTATGGACATCCGCCACGTCCACCGCCACGTCTCCCTCAAAATACCGGAAAAACCAATAAGGTTCCCCCTGCACATAATAATCCGGCGGCTGCTTTCCCTTCGGCGCTTTGTTACAATATTCTACTTTCCAGTTCACCAGCATTAATATTTTCAAATCGTCATTCCCTTTACTTCCCTATTATACTTCCTTTTTCCTTCCTTTTCTATCCCAAATCTTTTATCTCTAATCCGTCTCCTTTCCCGGAATACCGCCTGCCGCATAGCAGGCAAACAACGGATACAAAATCACCATCGGGTATATGTAACGGAAATTACTTACCGGTCCGAGCAGATAGGTCATCCATAAGAGCATGACCGGTAAAAACGGAACCGCACATTTCCATTTTCCCCGTGCCGTCAGCGAAACAGCCATGACAAACATCAGCCAAAACGGCGTGCTTAAGGAAAAAAACTGGTGGAACAACGGCCATCTCATGATTCCGGAACCATGCTCCCCGTCAATGTTCGATGCCACCCTATGGTAAAATTCCCCGACATGCGGCAGCCATTCCCGGTACTCAAAAGTATAATAGGAACTGTAATTCCCAAGCTCGATATAAGTGCGTTCGCTTTCCGTTTCCGGACACCAGTAAGGCACGTTCAGCGTTAAAAAGGCTTCCGCGTATTCCAACGGATAACGGACAAACAGGCTTCCCCATGTTTTCACGAATTTCCCTTTATCCGCCAAAAAAACATCCGTATCGAAGCTGTCTTTCACCGGATCGGCAAAAAGCTCGTCATAAGCGCCCACCGTCGGCATGTATGCCTCGATTTCCCTCCGCTCCTCCTCCGGCAGTTCTTCCCCCCTAAGCGTATAAACCCTTGCCATTTGGTTCATGGGAACCGATAGGGCTTCCCTTGCATCCCCCGGCTGTATCTTCAGGATTCCATGGTACACAGGACCTTCCACAAAGAAATAAACAAGCAGGATGATACCGAACCCAACCGTCAGGCTTTTGCGCAGGGGTTTGTAAACCAGCACAACCAGGACAGCGGATACCGCCATGGCATATATCATATTATTCCGCAGCAGACAGCTCAAAACCCCTGTGATACAAAAAACCGGCATCACGGATTTCATGTCCCCGCTTTTGCCCCCCGATAAATAAATCTCGGAAATCCGTAGCAGTGAAAGCGTAAAGCCGACCAACGCCGTACCGAACAGCACGTCTTTCGTCGTAATCAGGGAAAACAAAACAACGGTGGGGCAGAAAGCGTAAAACATCCAGGTAAGGATGACAATTCCTTTCCGCACGCCCCGTTCCGCCATATAGTATACCACGCAGGTAAACACCGCCGTCACCGCAAGCGCCTGCACGATGGAATAGGAAACCAATCCAAACTGCGGAATGCCGATGATTTGCTCCGCCTTAATAAAAGCGGTCCAAATCAGGGTATGCAGAAACGGATGGAAATTATCAAACGGAAGGATACCAAGCGCCTGTCTGGTAATCCAGCCGGAATCGTAACTCATGATGCCGGGAAAATTGGAAAAATAGCAGGGCATATAACATAACGCCATTGCCAGCCATGCCCCCGCCCAAAACGCCTTTTTGCTCCGCCCCCGCCACAAAGGGTAACGGCAGCGATTCAGTTTCAGGGCTAAAAGCCTGACATAAAACAAAGTGAACGCCTGTATCCAAAACAAAATACTGCCGGACAGTAAAACCCCGTATTTCACAACCGAACGCAGCGACGAAAAAATTTCCGCCAAATCCCCGGTATACATCTTCCGTCCAAAAAGCAGGGCAGCCCCCATCAAAGTCCCGGTCAGTCCTCCGCAAATCCAAGCCCTTTTATCCCGGATGGACGACGCATGGTATAGTACGTAACCGATACCCGCAAGCAGGAATACCCCGATAAAATTCCCGGATAAAAACGGATCGTCCCGCAGGTAATACTCCGCAAACACATACCATTCCCAATACAGCAACACAAAGAAAAGGAGATACTTCAAATACTTCCAAACATGTTCCGCTTTTATGCCTGTCTTCGTTTCCTTTCCCATCTCCGACTCCCTCCGCTATTCCAGATAATACCCTGCCGCCTGTCCAAATTCCGAAATTTTCGTATATTCCGTCAGATTTGGGCACATTTCCAGTATTTCCCCCAATACGGCTTCCCGGTCTGTCTTGTTAATGATATATACCACCATATGGTCATAACCGTTATACCCTTTTTCCGCCAGCATGGACAAGTCTTCTTTGGGAATAAACGTAAGGCTTCTGTACTTACTCACCTCATAAAAGGAACGGTGGCACCGGAACATATTCCCTTCGATATCCGTGGAGGCAATAAAAATGCAGTCATTCTCCGAATAGTTCTCCGCCGCTTCCAGCGCAGGTATGCTTTCCCGGAACGAATAATACCAAGGACACCGGATATAAGCGACAGTCAGGAACACAAGCAGGCATATCCCGTAAACCGTTCTTTTCCGCCTGTCCCCCATCCCTGTTTTATCCGCTATCCGCTCCGTCAAACCGGCAGACAGACAAATTCCTATGACAATGGCCAATCCGTAAACCGGGGAAACGTACCGTTCTTCCTCCATCACTGCCGCCTTCGATACCAGCAGGAAATAGCAGGCGGCGGGAACCATGACAAGAATCCGGCGTATCCTGCTTTTTCCCCCAAACAGGAGAACAGTCCGTTTCCCGCGTTTTTTCATCCGAACATGGGATATGACCGCGATAAAAGCCCCAAGCAGTATCACTGCCAGGAACCCTCCAAACAATACACTGTCCATGAAATTCCAAAAAACAAACAGTTTATGCGGATACCCCGTAGTTTCCTTCAATCTGCCGATGGAATCCACTCCCCGGTATCCGTGAAAGATATGGCGCACCATGGTAGGAAAATGCCAGTAGCAGACCAGTCCGGCAATCCCGAGCGAAAGGGCATATTTCACGGCATCCCCGAACCGCTTCCGGTACAGCAGATGACAGCCGAAACAAAGGCATTGGAAAAAAAGGAACACAAGGAAATAATAATGGGTCAGCGCCCCCAATACCGCCAAAACAATAAGCCCTATATAAAAATATACCGGCAGCCTGCTCCTTCCCGCTTCCTTTTCCCCTGCCGCGTCCCCTTCCGCAAAAGCAAGATGCCACCATGTCACGGCGCAAATCCACATCATCGTCATGACATACATCCGCAAAAAGGTATTCATCTGCAGAATGCCCGGCGATACCGCAAAGAAAAAGCACACGGTAAGCGCAAGCCTGCGCTGTCCCAAAAGGCAGGTAATCCGATAGAGAAGAAGTATCGTGACAACGGAAGATGCAAGGTTAATCACTGCGGCAAACCACACACTGTATGTATCCATAAAAAAAGAGCAGACGGTATGTACCAGATAATAGTAAAGGGGAGGATGGACATCCGCACACTGCTTCCCCCATACATGGCGGTAGTCCAGCCTTCCGTCCGGCTGGGTCGCCATATATTCCCTGTAGGGCTGTGCCGCGTCCTCATATTTCCTCCCGAATTCGGGTTCAAAATTTATCCCGCCCCTATGATTGGATAACCCGTAAGTATACACTTCGTCTTCGTGCAGGTTTTTCTTCCCTGCAACCGCAAGGACTGCCAATAGCAGGAACAAAACGCAGCATAACAAAAGAAGCCGCAGATCCCTGCCGTATTTTATCTTGATTTTCTTCATCTTCCGCTTTCTCCCACCCTGCGTCCGTTTACCCGCGCAGGAACCGGTTCTCCTCCAAACGGTATTTGCCGCCCTTTAAAAACTTATGCTTTATGACCCACCAGCCGGGCACCCATATATACTTATGCATGGCGGGGGATGCGCTTCCGATCATCCAGCAGTTGCGGTCGCATTTCCTCGTACACTCCCGCACCTGTTTCGCCTGGTCCGAATTCCAAAGCTCGTCCCAGGACTGCTCTTTTAAGTTGCCCATTACCGCTTTTTTCTCCATACCGTTACAGGGAATCACATCGCAGAACGGGTCGATGAAAAACGCATTCTTTGACATGTCGCAGGGCAGCAGACGTTTATTTCCGTAAATGTAATTAATCAGCCCGTGGTTAAAATACGCACGGAACCATTTTTTCGGGGATTTGCTTTTTAACAGTTCGTTAATCAGCTTTTCAAAATTCTGCGCCACTTTCCGCTTATCGTTAATCTTATTGTCCGTCTTACGGAAATAAAAGGAATTGTGCAGGGTCGCCGTGGCAAATTCCATACCCATCTCATCCGAAATCTTATACAAAGGGACCAAATCCTCACAGTTCATGTCCTGCACCGTCATGCCGAATCCCACATCGGGATGACCCATTTCCACCAGCGTTTTTAATGTCTGGTATCCCCTTTGGAAACCGTCCGGGATTCCCCGTATGGCATCGTTGGTTTCCTTTAGTCCTTCGATGCTAATGCGGATTCCCACTTTCGGGAATTCCCGGCACAGCGCGATAATGCGCTCCGTAAAATACCCGTTGGTGGATATGACGATGCGGTCGGATTTCTTATACAATTCCCTCACGATGTCGGGAATGTCACGCCGGATAAAAGGCTCGCCGCCGGTAATATTCGTAAAAGCCATCTCCGGCAGCTTCTTAATTACCTCCAGCGTAATTTCCTCCTCCGGCCTCGTCGGGTCTTTGAAACAATCACACATATTGCACCGTGCATTGCACCGGTACGTCACGATTACGGTTCCGTATAAAGTTCTTTTGGACATCATTTCCTCCTCAGCACAGCTTCCCGTATAGTTTAATCAGCTTCCTGCAATATTCCTCCAAACCGTCAAACGGCAGGCGGCGGCAGTTGGATGCGTATTCCCTGCACAATTCCTCCTGCTGCCATAACCGGCTGACCTTTTGTTTTAATTCCTCCGCGTTTCCGGCCTCAAACAGCTCCCCGGTCACGCCCTCCCGGACCAGTTCCGGCGTCCCGCCAAGCCGGGATGCCAGCACGGGCGTCCCGTACATCTGCGCTTCCATCACCGAAAACGGACAGTTCTCGTACCACTCGGAAGGAAATACCACAAAACGGGCATTCGCAATCAACTCCTGCAGCTCCCTGCCCCGTAAAAACCCCTTCAGGCTGATATTGGGAACCGCCTTTAATTCCGCTTCCAAAGGACCGCTTCCGGCGCAGACAAAGGGAATATCCGGGAGCATACGGCATACGCTTGCCAATGTACGGATTCCCTTTTCCTCCGAATACCTGCCGAAATAAAGGACGTAATCCCCCGTCTTCCCTTCCTCTGTCTGCGCCGTGCCGTCTATGAAATTATGCATCATGACCGTGCACCCCCGCAATGCCGGATTGCCCTCCAGCATTTTTTCCATAAAACGGCTGGGGCAGATGACGGCATCCACCAGCCGGTATGTCCCAAGGCGCCGGTACAGCCCCGCTTCCACGGTTCCCAACAGGCTTTTTACCCTTGAATTGTGAATGCATTTATATTTTGTGCAGTTTCCGTATTTTCCATCCGTACAACGGCTGCAAAGTTCCCCGGTTTCCGGTATCTGCATCCGGTGGTTCGGGCAGATCCACTGGTAGTCATGGGCGGTATACAGGATTCCCGTCTTTTTCCCCATCTTTTTGTCAAACCGCCGGATTTCGTACAGAATGGACGGCGTAAGCTGATAATTAAAATTATTCAAATGGACAATATCCGGACAGAAATCCTCCAGTACTTTCCTGATTTTCCTTCTCGCTTCCAGCGAATATATGATTTTAAACGGATAGATAAGTTTCTGCAGCTTTCCCGTATGGAAATCCATGGAGGATGTATAGCTCCCCGCGCGGTTGCCCACCACCCGGTCGGGATGTTCCATGCCGAAATACTGTACCTCATGTCCCGTTTTTTCCAACTGTTTTCCGATTTTAAATATATAAGTTTCCGAGCCGCCGTTCGGGTACAGAAACTTGTTTACCATCAGTATTTTCATTTCCTGCCCTGCTTCCCGTATAAATCCACTGTCCTTTGCACGACTTCGTCCCAACTGTATTTGCCGCAGATATAGCTTTGGCTGTTTTGTTTATATTTTTCCCGGATTTCGTTGTTTTCCAGCAGGTAAACCAGTTTTTTGCGTAAATCCTTCACGTCCCCGCGGCGGAAGGTTTCCGCCTTATCCAGCGTCACTTCCGTATTTTCCTCGATGTCGCTGACCAGGCAGCAGTTTCCGTAACTCATGGCTTCCAACAGGCTGATTGCCATCCCCTCCACATCGCTTGGCAGCACGAAAACGGCAGCGTTGGAATACAGCTCCGCCAACTCCCTGCCCTGCACAAATCCGGTCAGGACAATCCGTTTATCCTTTTTTGCCATTGCCCGTATTTTATCCCGGTATTCGGGGGAATGGCTGCTGCCCCCGGCAATGACCAGCTTCTTGTCCGTACGGATTTTATAAAAAGCGTCAATCAGGTAATGGATTCCCTTTTCCGGCACAATCCTTGCCACAAACAGGATATAACCGTCTTCCTCCAGCCCGTATTTTTCCCGGATGATTTCCGCCCCGTATTTCTCGGGAAGATTTACCCCGTTGGGAATGTATACCGTAGTCCTTTTGTATGTTTCCGCAAAATAATCCTGTACGTTTTTTGACAGCACAATGATTTCGTCCGCATACCTTGCCGCCACCTTCTCGCCCAGCTTTAAAATATAGGAAGCGAAATTTCCCCATTTGGAACGCTGCCAGTCCAGCCCGTGGACCGTGGCAATGACCCGCACGCCGAACAATTTCGGAATCCAAAGCATGACGCAGGGGCCTTCCGCATGGTAATGGATGACATCATACCTGCCAAACAGGGCGCGCAGGGTCGCCAGGAAAGAATACACAATGGCATTGAGCTTTTTGTTCTGGAACGTCGGAATCGTAATCAGTCGTACTCCCCGGTACGATTTTCCCCGCTTTTCATCGTATTCCTTCCCCGATACATGATAACCGGAACGGTTATAGGCATCCACCTGCCATCCCCGTGCCGCCAGCCTCGTGGAGAGTTCATCCACTACGATTTCCACCCCGCCTTCCCTGGACGGAATGCGCTTATGCCCAATCATTGCCACTTTTCCTTGCTTCTTTTTATTCCCTTTTCTTTTTCCATTTATTCCCTTTTCTTTTTCCATACCATTCGTACTTCCCATGAAACGGACTCCTTATTCCCATGCATCAACGTCTTGAATCTTTATATTTTACCACATAACATCCACCTAATACAACCACAAATCCCAATCCCGCGCCGTAAACCGCCCGGCATAGGATTCCCCTTACATATTCCACCCGGACAAGGGAGCCCGTGAAAACTACCATGGGCGTATCCCCGTCCACATATCCGAGCACCAGACTGTCCTCCGGTTCTTCCCCTTTGGCAAAATAAACGGAATCCTGCTCCACCGAATCGCACAGCTTTCTCGGAACAACAATCCGTGCCGGAACATGCGCCGTCAGACCGTAAATTCCTGCCCATACCGCCGCCGCAAGGAGCGCACCCGCCAACACCCGCACCCGGTACGTCAAAACGCATGTTTTCACCCGTTCCCGCCAAAGGGACACGGCGCCAAGGGGCAGCGCGATACGCCGGTTGCCGATGCCCCACAGGCGGATTTCCTTCCCCCATATCCCTTTCCCGGATTCCCGTATGGGAAGGATTGGAAAAGGAAAAAGAAGTTCCCCCATCAATAACAGCGAAACATTTTTAAACGAAGTATTGAACAGAAACGGTTCCGACAAACCGGCGGCTAACAGTGTCACAATCAGTGCCAGTTCCGCATTGCGTTTCTGCCGGACATATTTGCGGATTAGCAGGAAATACGCTGCCATCAGCACCGCAAACGTCACCGTGCCGTAGGTCAGGAAGGCAAATAAATAAGAGTTGTCCATAGTATTAATGGCATTGTTCCGCGCCGGAATGGCCCCGAACAGCGTAATCCTTTCCTGCGTCAGATATACCTTCGACTGCATGACCCTGGTATTCATCAGCTTATTCAGGATATCAAATGCCTTTCCCTCAAGCACCAACGGCAAAACAAGGGATGCCAAAATACAGGCAGGCAATACGCATTCCACCAGCCCGTATTCCACCGCGGAGGGCTTCTTACGAATCATCAGGTAAGCCGTTGCCGCCAAATAAAAAGAAGTCATCAAAAGCCCCGTCTGGCTCATGGTATAACAATAAATATACAGGTTACCGGCAAACAAACCTGCCAGCCACTTCCAGGATACCTTTTCCCCCAGTACATACACCGTCAAAACAACAAATACCAAATAAGCAATATGCCCCACATTCGGATGGGCGCTTCCGAGTCCCCACCGGATGACAAACCCGAGGATCGGGCGCACATGTACGCGGAAAGGACTGTCCGTCCACCCCAGCGTGGTAAACGCCACGGTCGGCAGAAACGAAACGCCCCAAACCGCCAGCGCCACCTTAAATACCCGCTTTACCGGTATCCCCTTAAGCCCTGCCACGATGGCAAACGTAAACAGAATGCCTTTTTCCCTCGTATGGGAGAAACTTACCAGCGCCACGGCCGCCAGCACGGCAAGCAGCGCCAGTTCCCGTACCGTATAATCCGTAGTCACCATTTTCAGCACAAAACAGGCAAATGCCAGTACCAAAAATATCTTAAACATCCCCTGCCCGTCATATAAACCGATTCCCTTCGCGAAAAACAACAGGGAAAAAAACAAATAATATAAGATTTCCCGCACGGTAACCGTCCCGTCCGCCCGCTTATCCTTCTCCATGTTCCCTGTCCGCTCCTTTGCACCGTGCAATGATTTCCTCCATCTGCCTGCCCGCGGATTCCGGTGAAAAATTCTCCCGGATATGTTCCTGCATCCGCTTAACTTTTGCCACATATTCCGGCTGTCCGTAATCCCATACCTCTCCAAGCATCCGCTTCCATTCCCCCATATCCCCGGAAGGAACCAGCCAATCCCTGCACCCGCCCGGAAAATACGCTTCCGTAAAAGACTGTTTGGTCACCAATACCGGCTTTCCCATCTGTACCGACTTCAAAATATTAATCAGGCCCGATACCCGCTCCTCTTTTAACGGATATACGGACATATAAGCGTGTTCCAAAAGCCCGTAATACTCCTCCGCCCCCAAATCAAAATACAACCGGACATTTCCCGGAACCTTCCACTTACTGTCCCAGCCGCTTTTTGCCGCCACCAGCCGGAATTCCATCCGGGGACATTCCGCCGCGGCTTTTAACAGGAATTCCCAGTCACGGTTTGCCCTTCCGCCGCAGAAACAATATTTCTCCGCCCCGCTGCCGGCCGGATAAACCGGCTCGCGGAAAACATCCCTGTCGTCGTATACGTCGGGAACGCACACGATATTGCCGGTATCCTCCACCCCGTATCCTTCCAAAATCCGGGCTTTCGTACCCGGATGGTTGATGACCGCCGTCAGCCTCCGGTTGCGCAGCGCTTTCACATACAAAAACCGCGTTTTTCTATTGGGTACGGGGGTCAGCCAGTTACAGGAAATGATGTAGCGGCCTCCCGCCCCCGGCAGCAGGTTAAAGAAAAGCCCGCTCCACTGGCTCCAGCAGACCACCACATCGCCCCTCCCGCTCACCGCCAGGGCTTTCATGCACTGCCATAACGTTAAGAGCCGCGCCGCCAGCTTCCCCGCCTTTCCCCGCTGTTCCACGTTGGAAATACGGAACCGGGAAAATATCGTCCGCACCTTATGACCGCGTGCCGTAAACGCATCCCGCAGCCACAGCTTGGCGCAAATTGCGGCGGGTTCATCATAAACCATCACAATCTTCCCTGTCCTATCCATTCCCGTTCCTCAGCTTTTTCTCGATTTCCACTATGACTGCCTTGTAATTTCCGAACGGATGCCTTTCCTTCACCAGCCGGTAGCTTGCCTCACCCATGCGCAGGATTTTCCCCCGGTCCTCCACAAGCCGCTCCACATACTGCCTGAAGTCCCCGTATTCCGCATCCTTGAAAATATAACCGTTTTCATCCTGTTCGATGTAACAGGCGGTGCCGTTGCTGTCGCTGCAGATTACCGGCAGGGAACAGGACATCGCCTCCAGGTGGGAAATGGAAGCCACCTCCCCCCTGCTGGGAAGGACGAAAATATCCGCTTTGCGGTATTCTTCATATACCTGGCTGATGTTAAAATTCCTTTTCAGCGTAATGAAATCCTCCAGCCCGTGCTCCTTAATAAAGGCTTCCATACGGGCAATATAGCGCCTGTGCTCCTCCGTATCCACCGCCCCCACGACAGTAACATGGAAAGGGTAAAACGGTTTTTTATTTTTCAGGTCCAGCGTCAACTGCAGCAGCATTTCATGGCGTTTCTGTCCCTCATATTTCCCGACGCCCAAAATCTGCA
This sequence comes from uncultured Lachnospiraceae bacterium, assembly GCA_947653315.1. Taxonomy (GTDB): domain Bacteria; phylum Bacillota; class Clostridia; order Lachnospirales; family Lachnospiraceae; genus Kineothrix. Next base: position 1,789 of record CANTGP010000038.1, on the reverse strand, counting down.
CCTTATCGTCCAAAAAATGCGGTTTTTCCTCCGGCGCAATATGCGGCTCCATGACAAACGGCACATAATATGTTCCCGCTTTCCTGTGGGTCTTTCCCGCCTTCTCCTCCCCCAATACGGGCGTAATCCGCATCTTCGGGGTATTGGCGCGGAAAAAAGCCCTTGCGGCCCCTCCTTTTTCTTCCACGTCTTCCCAATACGGGCTTTGGGTATAAAGCAACGCCGGTATCTTCATCTTCCGGCAGACCCAAGTAACCCCTATGTTGTATACCGAACGGTCGCGCATAACCACAAGGTCCGGCTTCTTTTCCTTCAGGATTTTCCGGAACCTGCCGATTGGAAGCGGACCGAATTTTGACTGGATGACAAATTCCTTTCCGGTCTTCCCCATCATCTTCTTCATTCCCTTATAGCAGGACAGGAAGAAACGGAAATAAGCAGGGTATCCCAATACCACCGGTTTCAGCATGGAATAATCCTCCGTGCTGCTGCGATACTGGCTGACAAATGTCACTTCATCCCCTGCTTTTAAAAAACCTTCCATAATGGGTACCTGATTGGTATGGTATCTGGGAGCTACGTAAAGTATTTTCATCTTGCACCAATCCCTTCTATTCCTTTCCTTGTTTCCTCTCTTTGATTCCTCTCCTTTATCCATTCTTCTCCCCGGTCTGTTTTACGCCTGCCCGCCGTAATACCCCAAAAACCATTCCACAAAACGCCGGATGCCTTCCTCCAACGGCGTATCAGGACGGAAGGCATAATCCTCCATCAAATCCGAAACGTCCGCATAAGTCTGGTAAACATCCCCCGGCTGCATGGGAAGAAATTCTTTTTTTGCCTCCCTTCCAAGACATGTTTCCAAAACGGAAATAAAATCCATAAGCCGCTGCGGCCTATGGTTGCCGATATTATAGATTTTATAGCAGGCGCCCCGGTCGTCTTCTTTCGGCGGATTGCACAGGATATTCCGGATTCCCGTAACGGTATCGTCAATATAAGTAAAGTCCCGATACATGTCGCCGTTATTATAGATTTGGATCGGCTCGCCATCCATAATCTTTTTGGCAAATTTATAATAAGCCATATCCGGTCTTCCGAGGGGTCCGTATACCGTAAAAAAACGTATCCCGGTCGCCGGAATTCCATATAGTTTGCTGTAAGAATACGCCATCAGCTCATTGGACTTCTTTGTGGCGGCATAAAGGCTCACCGGACAATCCACCTTATCCTGCGTGGAAAAAGGCACTTTGCGGTTTCCTCCGTAAACGGAACTGGAGGATGCAAAAACCAAGTGTTCCACCGGGTAATGGCGGCAGGCTTCCAGCACATGGAAAAAACCCACAATATTGGACTGGATATAGGTATCCGGGTTATCGATACTGTAACGGACTCCCGCCTGTGCCGCCAGATTTACCACGACATCCGGTTTTTCTTCCCGGAACAGTCCCATAACGGATTCCTTGTCCGCAAGGTCATACCGGTAAAAAGAATAATTCCCGTTCCGCGTTTTTCCATATTCCTCCAGTATAGAAAGCCTCTCCTCCTTTAACCTTACCTCATAATAATCGTTCATATTATCCAGCCCGATTACCCTTGCACCGGCTTCCAACAGCATTTTAGACAAATGGAAACCGATAAAACCAGCCCCTCCGGTCACCAGGTATTTCTTCTCTTTATCAAATGGTTTCATCCCCTCCGCTTCTCCTTTCCTCCCGCTGCTACACAACCTGCCCCCCGTCTCTAACGCCGTATCTCCCGGAGAAAAAACACAGCTATCCGCACCAAA
>CANTGP010000037.1 GCA_947653315.1 uncultured Lachnospiraceae bacterium | reverse complement strand
ATTATACGGTGCAAAAAAACCGGACGGCAGGTACCGGCGGAAAGAAAAGATGCAAGGAGAATGCTTATGAAATGGACAAAGTTCAGGATAAAAACGAAAACGGAAGCGGAAGACATCATAATCAGCACGCTTTATGACATCGGGCTGGAAGGGGCGCAGATTGAGGATAAGGTGCCCCTGACGGCGGCGGAAAAGGAGCAGATGTTCGTGGACATCCTGCCGGAGACGCAGGAGGATGACGGTGTGGCATACCTGAGCTTCTTTGTGGAAGAACAGGAGGACGGCAGGCTGTTGCTGGACGGGCAAAGCCTGACTTCCGGTGAAATACTGGAGAAGGTAAAGGAGGAGCTGGAAGGGCTCCGGGCATTCATGGATATCGGGGAGGGCAGCGTGACGGTGGACGAAACCGAGGATATTGACTGGATCAATAACTGGAAACAGTATTTCCACCAGTTTTATATTGACGATGTACTTGTCATTCCGTCCTGGGAGGAAGTGAAAGAGGAGGACCGGGGGAAAATGATTCTCCATATCGATCCGGGTACGGCATTCGGGACCGGAATGCATGAAACGACGCAGCTTTGTATCCGGCAGTTAAGGAAATTCATTACGCCGGAAACAAGGCTTTTGGATGTGGGGACCGGGAGCGGTATTTTGGCAATTCTGTCGCTGATGTTCGGGGCAAAGGAAGCGGTGGGGACGGATTTGGATCCGTGCGCCATAGAGGCGGTGAAGGAAAATATGGCGGCAAACCGTATTGACGGGAATCAATTCCATGTAATGATTGGAAACCTGATTACGGATGAGGAAGTGCAGGAGAAGGTGGGGTACGGCTGTTATGACATTGTAGTTGCCAATATCCTGGCGGATGTGCTCGTGCCGCTGACACCGGTAATCCGGCGCCAATTAAAACCGGGCGGGATTTACATTACATCGGGAATCATTGACGATAAGGAACAGACCGTTGTGGAGGCGGTACGGGAAGCAGGATTTGAGGTGCTGGAAGTGACTTACCAGGGGGAATGGGTTTCGGTAACGGCACGGAAAAAATAAGGGAGAATAAAGGGAACGATGCATGGTTTTTTTGTAGATCCGTCCCAAATACAGGGAACGGACATTGTCATTACGGGAAGCGACGTGAACCATATTAAAAACGTACTCCGCATGAAAACCGGGGAGGAATTGTCCGTGAGCAACGGTGTGGACCAAAAAGAGTACCGGTGCGGCATCGAGGAATTCCGGGAGGACAGCATCCTTTGTAAGCTGCGGTTCGTGAAAGAGGACGGGGTGGAGCTTCCTTCCAAAATATATTTATTCCAGGGATTGCCGAAGGCGGACAAAATGGAGCTGATTATACAAAAGGCGGTGGAACTTGGCGTTTATGAAGTGGTTCCCGTGGCGGCAAAGCGTTCGGTGGTGAAGCTGGACGCAAAGAAGGAAGGCGCAAAACTGGCGCGCTGGCAGGGAATTGCGGAAGCGGCGGCAAAACAGAGCAGAAGGCGGGTGATTCCCCGGATTCATCCGGTAATGACCATGAAAGAGGCGGCGGCATACGCTTCCGGTATGGATGTGGGACTGATTCCCTATGAACTGGCGGAAGGCATGGGGAAAACGAAAGAACTGCTTTCCTCCCTTCATGGGGGGCAGTCGGTGGCGGTATTTATCGGACCGGAAGGCGGGTTTGAGGAAAACGAGATCGGGATTGCCAGGGAAGCCGGTATAGAGCCGGTCACCATGGGAAGAAGGATTCTGCGCACGGAAACGGCGGGACTTACCATGTTAAGCTGGATTATGTACCAATTGGAGAATTAGAGCGTATTCTAAAAGATGCCCCGCCGGTTGCAAATCGGGAAAACGGTCATATAATGAGTATATGCAGAGAATATAGTTTATAGTACACGTAATGTTAGGAGACGAAACATGGAAGTATATTTGGACAATTCAGCTACTACAAAATGTTTTGACGATGTGGCGGCTTTCATGACACAGCTCATGTGCAGGGATTACGGAAACCCGTCCAGTCTGCATATGAAAGGCGTCCAGGCGGAAAATTACCTGCGCTACGCCAAGGAAACCATAGCGAAAATACTGAAGGTAAGCGAAAAGGAAATCCTTTTTACTTCCGGGGGAACCGAAGCGGACAACATTGCACTGACCGGAACCGCCATGGCGAACCACAGGGCGGGAAAGCACCTGATTACCACGCGGATTGAACACCCGGCGGTACTGCAGACGATGCAGCATTTGGAAGAACAGGGATTTAAGGTAACGTATCTTCCGGTTGACGGCAACGGGAGGATTCGGTTGGAAGATCTGCAGAAAGCGATGACGAAAGATACCATATTGGTGTCCGTGATGCACACCAATAACGAAATCGGCAGCTTACAGCCCATTGCCGAGGCGGGCGCCCTGATTAAGAAGATGAATCCGCATACCCTGTTCCATGTGGATGCGGTACAGGGATTCGGGAAATTCCGCATTTACCCGAAGAAAATGAATATTGACCTTTTGTCCGCCAGCAGCCATAAGATACACGGACCGAAAGGGGTAGGCTTCCTTTATGCCGGTGAAAAAGTGAAAATAAAGCCCATTATTTACGGCGGCGGGCAGCAGAACAACTTACGTTCCGGCACGGAAAACGTTCCGGGGATTGCGGGTATGGCAAAAGCAGCCGAGATGTTGTATGCCGATTTGGAGCGCGATGTGGAGCGGCTTTATTATTTGAAGCAAAAATTCATAGAGGGCGTCGGCAGGATGGAATACGTGAAAATCAACGGACTCACCGGAAGGGAAAGCGCCCCCCATGTGGTCAGTGTTTCCGTAAGGGGTATCCGCAGCGAAGTGCTGCTCCATGCATTGGAGGACAAAAACATCTATGTGTCGGCAGGTAGCGCCTGTGCCGCCCGCAAACCCCAGCCTTCCGCAACGTTAAAGGCAATCGGCGTGGAGAAAGATTTACTGGAATCCACCATCCGATTCAGTTTTTCCGTCTTTACAACCGAGGAGGAAATCGATTATACTTTACAGGCATTGTATGATATCGTACCGATGCTGAGGAAATATACCAGACATTAAAGGAACCGTTCCTTCCGGGGAAGAAGGGAAGGGACAAAACCGTGACAGGAAATGATGGTTGTGCCTGCCGTTCCGTGTCCGTCCGGTAACGGACAGACAGACGGCACGGCCGCCCGCGGAAAGGGAAAGTCCATGGGATGGACGGAAAGGTGTTTCAATGTTTACAGCTTTTTTGATTAAATATGCCGAAATAGGCGTAAAGGGGAAAAACCGTTATCTTTTTGAGGAAGCGCTGGTGCAGCAGATAAAATATGCGGTAAGGCGTTGTGAGGGCGAGTTTAAAGTAACCCGCACGCAGGGAAGGATTTATGTGGATGCCCTGTCTGCATTTGATTTTGACGAAGTGGTGGACAACTTAAAAACCGTGTTCGGCATATCCGGCATCTGCCCGGTGGTTTACGTGGAAGACGAAGGATTTGAAAAATTGGGGGAGGAAATCATCCGTTACATCGGGAAAGTTTATCCGGGAACGGACAAGAGTTTTAAAGTGAATGCACGCAGGGCGAGGAAAAATTACTCCCTTACTTCCATGGAAATCAACAGTGAAATAGGGAGTGTCCTTTTGGATGCCTATCCGGCAATGAAAGTGGACGTGCACCGCCCGGACATCCTGTTAAACATCGAAATCAGGGAAAAAATCTATATTTATTCCGAAACCATTGCCGGGCCGGGCGGAATGCCGGTAGGAACCGGGGGAAAAGCGATGCTCCTGCTTTCCGGCGGCATCGATTCACCCGTGGCGGGATACATGATTGCCAAACGGGGCGTAAAAATCGATGCGGTATATTTCCACGCCCCCCCGTACACCAGCGAACGGGCAAAGCAGAAAGTCGTGGATTTGGCGCGCCTGGTTTCCCGCTACACAGGTCCCATTTACCTGCACGTCATCAATTTTACGGACATCCAATTATATATCTACGAGAAATGCCCGCATGAGGAACTGACCATCATCATGCGCCGGTACATGATGCGCATAGCCGAGCGCATAGCGGAAGAAACGGAATGCCTCGGGCTGATTACCGGTGAAAGCATCGGACAGGTTGCTTCCCAGACCATGCACAGTCTGGCGGCCACCAACGAAGTCTGCACCATGCCGGTATACCGTCCGCTAATCGGATTTGACAAAATGGAAATCATCGGGATTTCCGAAAAAATCAACACCTATGAAACCTCCATCCTTCCCTATGAGGACTGCTGCACCATCTTCGTTGCCAAGCACCCGGTAACCAAACCAAACCTGAACATCATCCGCCGCCACGAACAGAATTTGCAGGAACAAATTGACGGACTTGTGCAGAAAGCATTGGATACGAAAGAGTTGGTGGTGGTGCGGTAGGGGGAAAAAAGGCGGTGCGGTATGTGGTTTGGCCGGCGGTATGCGCCGCCCGGTTTGTCCGGCACAGGGCGGGGAACCGGATGGGGAGGGGTTGGATGCAGTTATGGAATGGCTATTTTTCTAACAGAATGGGTATAGGGTTATCAATGTAATATGGAGGGATTCATTGAAATTAATTAAAGTGAAGTTCAACAAGGTGGCACCCTACTCCCTGCCTCAAGATGCTTTCCATTTAATTACGTAAAGCAGGAAAACGAGAACCGGAACAGTGAAGAAGCAGCAGGCAGGAGGGGATGGGGCGCAATTGGACCGTCCAAGCGCGTCGGTCCTTGGACTGCGTCCTATGCAGTCCTAGAGTGTGTTTAAAAATTGCTTTCCTCAAGATGTATGCCACAGTTTGTGGGAGATTTGTGCCAAATGAGGGAGGCGTAGCGGGCTACGTTGACCGAATTTGACGCAAATATCGCGCAAAGTGGGGCGTGCAGATTGAGGGAATGAATTTTTAAACACGCTCTGGTACCGTTACAGCGCGCAGCCGAGCGGAAGCGTGTCCAAATGCGCCCCATCCCCTCCTGCCTGCGGACGCCCTTTCCATCCCCCGCAACAAAAAAAAGCATCCGGCCCCCCGAATGCTTTTACGGTATCTTTCTTATGCAACAATTACACCGATTAAATGGTATACGGTTTCAGCGCATCCAAAACCGCGTCCACATCATCTTCCGCGTGGATGTTCAAATCGATGGGCTTGGATAAATCCAAACTGAAGATGCCCATGATGGATTTTGCATCAATCACATACCTGCCGGATACCAAGTCAAAATCGTAATCGAACTTTGTAATATCGTTGACAAAAGATTTTACCTTATCAATGGAATTTAATGAAATCTGAACTGTTTTCATCGGTCTTTACCTCCTTATCTGTTCCTACCTTCTGCCTATTATAGTAAAGGCTGGGGCGGTAAAAGTCAATGCATAAACAACACAAAAAAAAGTGAGGAATCATATGAAAAGTATAGCACTACATAACTTGGGGTGTAAAGTGAACGGATATGAAATGGACGTAATGCAACAAATGTTACAAGAAAAGGGATACAAAATTGTGCCTTTTGATGCAATGGCGGACATTTATATCGTAAATACATGTACCGTAACCAATATTGCAGACCGGAAAAGCAGACAAATGCTTCACCGGGCGCGGAAAATGAATCCGCAGGCAGTAGTGGTTGCCGTGGGTTGTTATGTGCAGACGGGACAGGAGGATGTGCTCCGCGATGCCGGGGTGGATTTGGCGGTGGGGAATAACAGGAAAAAGGATTTACCTGCTATTTTAGGGGAGTTTCTTGCACGCAGGGAAGGGAAGACGGCAGACGGGGAAAACGGCGCAAAGACATTGGGAGGAACGACCGTTATTGATATTGCCCGCGAAACGGAATTTGAGGAAATGCGGTTAAAAGAAACGGCAGGGCATACGCGTGCTTATATCAAGATTCAGGACGGCTGCAACCAGTTCTGTTCTTACTGCATTATTCCGTTTGCAAGAGGACGGGTCAGGAGCAGGGGGGAGCAGGATATTTTGGAGGAAGTCCGGGGATTGGCAAAGCGGGGGTATCAGGAAGTGGTGCTTACCGGTATCCATATCAGTTCCTATGGGATTGACAGGGGGACGGCAGCCCTGGCGGATTTGGTGGAATCCATCCATGGGGTGGACGGAATCCGCAGGATACGTCTGGGGTCTTTGGAACCCGGAATCGTGACGGAGGAATTTACGGAAAGGCTGGCGTGCCTTCCCAAATTCTGTCCCCATTTCCACCTGTCCCTGCAAAGCGGCTGTGACGATACGTTAAAGCGCATGAATAGGCGTTATACAACCGGGGAATACTATGAAAAAGTCGCCCTGCTAAGGGAGAAATTCGACCATCCGGCAATTACCACCGACGTAATCGTTGGTTTTCCGGCGGAAACGCAGGAAGAATTTGAGGTTACGAGAGCTTTTTTAGAAACCGTAAAATTCTATGAAATGCATATTTTTAAATATTCCAAAAGAAAGGGAACCCGCGCCGCTTCCATGGCCTGCCAGGTACCGGAGGAAATTAAAACCGAAAGAAGCAATCTTCTTTTTGCATTGGAACGGGCAGAGTCCAAAAGGTTCAGGGAATATTACATAGGGAAGGAAACGGAGGTATTGTTTGAGGAACAAAAGGAAATCGGCGGGGAAGTATTCCAAACCGGACATACGAAACAATACGTGAAAGTGGCGAAACGGACGGGGGAAAAGCTGGATAACCGGATGATACAGGGAACCGTCAGGGGATTTCTGACGGATGATATCCTTCTTATGGATTAAAGTTTCCGGTCACGGAATGAACGGCAACGATTAAAACCTTAATTTGATTTCCAAGAAAATCCATGGATTTCCTTGATAGGGACTTGAAATTTGTTGCTAAATGAGGTAATATGATGAATAAGTATAGATATGGATAAGCGACAGTAGATAAGGGCGTGATAATATGCAGGATTTGGAAAGTACACAATTTTTCAGCGTGGAAACGGAACCGGAAACCGGTGTGGAAGTGGTGCTGACGACGGTATATGAGGCTTTGACGGAGAAGGGTTACAATCCGGTGAACCAGATAGTGGGCTATATTATGTCCGGCGACCCCACTTACATTACCAGCCATAAAAGTGCCAGGAGCCTGATCATGAAAGTGGAGAGGGACGAGCTGGTGGAGGAACTGCTTACCAAGTACATCGCTAATAAGCATTGGAAATAAGGAAAACGGAAATCAGGGATTATGCGGATTATGGGCTTGGATTTTGGCTCAAAAACGGTCGGGGTGGCAATCAGCGATGAACTGCTCCTTACCGCGCAGGGCATTGAAATCATAGAAAGAAAAGAAGAAAATAAGCTGCGCAGGACATTGGCGCGTATTGAGGAGCTTATTGTGGAATACGGAGTGGAGGAGATTGTGCTGGGGCTGCCGAAGAACATGAATAATTCTTTGGGGGAACGGGCATCTCTTTCCATGGCATTTAGGGAGAAACTGGAGAGAAGGACCGGGCTTCCCGTCACAATGTGGGACGAGAGGCTTACTACCGTTGCGGCGGATAAGGCTATGATGGAAGCGGGAATCAGGCGCGAACACAGAAAGGAACATGTAGACAAAATTGCCGCATGTTTTATTTTGCAGGGATATTTGGATTACAGGAAAAATAAGGAGAATGCGGGTGGAGAAGATAGTCTTTGAATCGGAGAAGGACGGACCGGTGGAATTTTATGTGCTGGAACAGACGAAAATCGGAGGCGCTTCCTACCTTCTCGTTACGGAGGAAGAAGAAGGGGACAGCGATGCCCTGATTTTAAAGGATGTTTCGATGCCGGAGGATGCCGAGGCGGTGTATGAAATTGTGGAGGATGAAACGGAACTGGACGCGGTTGCGGCGGTTTTCGAGAATATACTCGGTGATGTGGATTTGACAGGGATGGAATAATTTGGCAGGGATGGATTAGATGGCGGTGGACAGGGAGCAGTTTAAACAGTTATTGAAGGAAAAGGGGTTAAAGGTAACGAACCAGCGGTTGCTGGTGCTGGAAGCTCTCGCTGCATGTCCGGATAAGCATCTGACTGCGGAAGAAATTTATGAAATGGTAAAGGCGGACTATCCGGAGATAGGGCTGGCTACTGTTTATAGAACGATACAGTTGCTTTTGGAATTGCATTTGATTGACCGCATCAATTTGGATGACGGGTTTGTTCGTTATGAGATCGGTAACGTGGGGCTGGGTACGGCAAAACACCACCACCACCACCTGATCTGTAAAAGCTGTGGTAAAGTTATTTCCTTCAAGGACGACTTATTGGAGGAATTGGAAGAAAAGATCACGATGACAACCGGATTCCATGTGATGGACCATGAGGTGAAACTCTACGGCTACTGTTCAGAATGTGGAGGAAAAATTGATTGAAAAAAAAGGAAAATGAGAATGTGTCCAAGTTGAAGATTATCCCTTTGGGCGGCTTGGAACAGATTGGTATGAACATTACTGCCTTCGAGTATGAGGACAGTATTATTGTGGTGGACTGCGGATTGTCTTTCCCCGATGACGATATGCTGGGGATTGATTTGGTCATACCGGATGTGACTTATTTGAAAGACAATATCGATAAGGTAAAGGGATTCATGATTACCCATGGGCATGAAGACCATATCGGCGCACTGCCTTATGTGCTCCGGGATATTAACGTGCCGATTTACGCCACCAAACTGACCATGGGGATTATTGAAAATAAACTGAAGGAACACAACCTGACGGGAACAACAAAAAGGAAAGTCGTGAAATTCGGGCAGTCCATTAATTTGGGACAGTTCCGTATTGAATTTATCAAAACAAACCATAGCATTGTAGATGCCGCTGCACTTGCTATTTATTCGCCTGCGGGCATCGTGGTCCATACGGGCGACTTTAAGGTGGATTATACGCCGGTTTTCGGGGATGCCATCGATTTGCAGAGGTTTGCGGAAATCGGGAAAAAGGGTGTGCTTGCCCTGATGTGCGACAGTACGAACGCGGAGCGTCCGGGCTTTACACAATCCGAGAAAACGGTCGGCAGGACATTTGATACCCTGTTTACGGACCACAGCGATACGAGGATTATTATTGCCACTTTTGCTTCCAATGTGGACAGGGTGCGTCAGATTATTAATTCCGCTTATAAGTTCGGCAGGAAAGTGGTGGTGGAAGGCAGGAGCATGGTGAATATCATAGAGACTGCCACCAGCCTTGGCTATTTGGAAATCCCGGACAAGACATTAATCGATATTGAACAGTTGAAAAATTATCCCAATGAAAAGACGGTCATCATTACTACCGGGAGTCAGGGGGAGAGCATGGCGGCATTGAGCCGTATGGCGGGAAATATCCATAAGAAGATATCCATCGGGCCTGGTGATACCGTTATTTTTTCTTCCAACCCCATACCGGGCAACGAGAAAGCGGTAACGAATGTTATCAATGAGCTTTTGGTGAAAGGGGCGGACGTGATTTTCCAGGATGTGCACGTATCCGGACATGCCTGCCAGGAGGAAATCAAACTGATTTACAGTTTGGTGCATCCGAAATACGCGATTCCGGTACACGGCGAATATAAGCACCTGAAAGCACAGGCGAGGGTTGCCAAGGAACTGGGAATCCCGAAGGAGAATATTTTTATCCTCAGTTCCGGCGATGTGCTGGAACTGGACCACAAGGAAGCGAAAGTTGCGGGGAAAGTTCCGGTGGGAACGGTTCTCGTGGATGGCCTCGGCGTGGGCGACGTAGGTAATATTGTGCTGCGCGACAGACAGCATTTGGCAGAAGACGGTATTCTGATTGTCGTTTTGGCATTGGACGGGTACTCCGACCAGTTGGTATCGGGACCGGATATCGTGTCCCGCGGTTTTGTATATGTGAGGGAGTCGGACGAACTGATGGAAGAAGCGAGACAGGTCGTGGACGAAGCGGTCCATGGATGTTTGGACAGGGGCGTCAGCGACTGGGGTAAAATTAAGGGAGGCATTAAGGATTCCCTGAGTGATTTTGTATGGAAAAAAACAAAACGCAGACCCATGATTCTTCCAATCATTATGGAAGTTTAATCCGGAATGATTTTATTATGGAAGTTTGATCCGGAATGATTTCATGATGGAAGTTTAGTCCGGAATATTTTACTATGGAAGTTTCATTCGGGACATAAGGAACAAAAGCGGCGGAGGGTATTTTGGATGGACAACCATATAAGAAGCATTGTCATGACTTTTGTGCGGGGGATAAAACAGTCGGAAGTTTACCGCAATTACTGCTGCCAGCTTAACCGGATTAAGGAACAGCCGGAGCTGTATGGGAAAGTGAACGAATTCCGGAAAAAGAATTTTGACATACAAAACAGTGAGCCGCCGGAAAGCGTGATGGAACGTTTGGAGGACTTAGAGCGGGAGTATGCGTGGCTGCGGGAAAATGTTTTGGTGGAGGATTTCCTGCAGGCGGAGCTGGCATTCTGCCGGATGATGCAGGAATTGGACGCATTAATTGTCAGGGAACTGGATTTCCAGTGACAGGGAACTGCTTTTACGAAAGGATGATGGTGTTGGGATGAAGGTGAGTCATATCATCGGCTCCGTGCTGGATACCGTATTTAAAATAGCGCTGCTTGTGGTCATTGTGAACTATACTTATAAGTATGCGCTGGAGGCGTATGATTTCGGCTACCGCGTGTTTGCGGAGGAAGCCGTATCCACGCCGGAAACGGCGAAGATCATAAGTATTTACATTCCCGACGGTGCGACTGCCATGGAAATCGGAGAAGCGTTGGAAGAAAAAGGGCTGATTAAGGATGCAAGGCTGTTTTTCGTGCAGGAGTTTCTGTCGGGTCACCATGGCGAACTGCGGGAAGGAACGTATGAGTTGAGCAGCGCCATGACACCGGAGGAAATGATTAAGATTCTGACCGCCAAACCGTCGGAAGACGGGGAAGCGTCAGGGGAAGAAGGCGATACGGCCGCACCGGAGGACGGAACCGGCGGGGAAAGTGAAGCCGGGGAAGACGGAGGAACCGGGGAAACGGAAAACTCCGGCGAAGAAGGAAACGGCGGGGGCGCACAGCCGGAAGGCGAAACGGAGGGCGGACAGGAATGATTACGGACGTTAGGGTCAGTGCGTTTATCGATTCCCTGGACTGCGGCAATACGGAGTTCCTGAACGGAGTCGAAGACATGTGCAGGGAAACGGACGTTCCGGTTATCCGTACCCAGGTGCAGGGATTGTTAAAGTTCCTGCTTGCCCTGCACAGACCGAAAACCATATTGGAAGTGGGGACGGCAATCGGTTTTTCCGCCCTTTTGATGAGCGAGTACGCACCGGAAGGCTGCCATATTACGACGATTGAAAAATACGAAAAAAGGATTCCTTTGGCGAAAGAGAATTTTAAGCGTGCCGGCAGGGAAGACGCCATTACCCTTTTGGAAGGGGATGCGGCGGACATTTTAAAAGAATTGGACGGGTCATACGATTTCATTTTCATGGATGCGGCAAAAGGGCAGTATATCCATTTCCTTCCGGATGTATTGCGGCTGCTGCGGACGGGGGGACTGCTGGTGTCGGACAATGTGTTGCAGGACGGCGACATCATGGAGTCCCGTTTTGCGGTAACAAGGCGTAACCGGACCATTCATGCGAGGATGAGGGAATACCTGTACGGAATCAAGCACCATGAAAAACTGGAAACGGTAATCCTGCAGGTAGGGGACGGTGTGGCGCTCAGCGTGAAAAAAGAGGATTGACACATGGAGGAGGGAACGGCGTGAGAAGACCTGAACTGCTGGTTCCGGCAGGGAGTTTGGAAGTATTAAAGACGGCGGTGACGTTTGGTGCGGATGCCGTATATATCGGCGGAGAGGCATTCGGGCTGCGGGCAAAGGCGAAAAATTTTGACCGCGGGGACATGGAGGAGGGAATCCGGTTTGCCCATGCCCACGGGGTAAAAGTGCATGTGACGGCGAATATACTGGCGCATAACGGCGATTTGGAAGGCGCGGCGGAATATTTTAAGGAGCTTAGGGAACTGCAGCCGGATGCATTGATTATTGCGGATCCGGGCATGTTCCTGATGGCGAGGGAAATCTGTCCGGAAATCGATATCCATATTTCCACCCAGGCAAATAACACCAATTACGAAACGTTCCGGTTTTGGCACTGTCAGGGGGCGAAACGGGTCGTGTCCGCAAGGGAGCTTTCTTTGGGCGAAATCCGGGAAATCCGCAGGCATGTTCCGGCTGATTTGGAAATCGAGAGCTTTATCCATGGCGCCATGTGCATTTCCTATTCGGGGAGGTGCCTGTTAAGCAGTTATTTTACGGGGCGGGACGCCAACCATGGGGCATGTACCCATCCGTGCCGCTGGAAATATGCCGTGGTGGAAGAAACAAGACCGGGGGAATACCTTCCGGTTTACGAAAACGAACGGGGAACCTTTATTTTCAACTCCAAGGATTTATGCATGATAGAGCATATACCGGAAATGGTGGAAGCGGGGATTGACAGCTTCAAGATTGAGGGGAGGATGAAGGCGGCGCTTTATGTGGCAACCGTGGCGCGGACTTACCGCAGGGCGATTGATGATTACCTGATATCGGAGGAAAAATACCAATCGAACATGGATTGGTACCGGGCGGAAATCGGCAAGTGTACGTACCGCCAGTTTACCACGGGGTTTTACTTCGGGAAGCCGGATGAACATACACAGATTTATGAATCCGGTACTTACGTGAACGAATCCGTTTACCTCGGAACCGTCGGTGCAGTGGATAAAACGGGACGTGCAAAAATCGAACAGCGCAATAAATTCTGCGTGGGAGATTCCATAGAAATCATGAAACCGGACGGAACCGACATTAAAACCAAGGTATTGTCCCTGACCACGGAAGAAGGGGAGTCCGTGGAATCGGCGCCTCACCCGAAACAGGTTTTGTATGTGGAAATGACGGGACAGGCGGCGCCGGGCGATATCTTAAGGATGGATGCCTGAACGGCTCGTCCGTTGTACAATGTGAACAGGGGACGGGCGGAAAGAAAGGTATTTTTCGCGATTATTCATGAATTTGATGAAATTGGGAAAATGGGGCTTGCAATCCGGCGCAGAATGGAGTATGTTATAGGAAACAGAGGGAAACCTCCGTATATGGAAATTATGAACAAAGGTGTTCCAAGAGTTTTTTTGGAGCGCTTTTTTTATGCACACGGGCACCCAAAGGAAGATGCCAGCGAAGCTGGCGGGTGCCCG
>CANTGP010000036.1 GCA_947653315.1 uncultured Lachnospiraceae bacterium | reverse complement strand
GCAGGGAAGGAATCGGAGGACTTATTTGTAAAGAGACTGGAAGAAGCCGTAAAGGCGGCAAAGAAAAACAGGGAATGGAGGCATGAATATATGACGCTGTTGATGAGAGACCAGGAGAATATAGAAAAAGGAATAGAAAGAGGAATAGAACAGGGAATCCGGCAAGGTATAGAGCAGAGTATATATGGGATTATTGCGATATGCCAGGATTTGCATATGCCGGATGATGAGATTTCGGAAAAGCTGCAGGAGAGGTTTAACCTCTCGGAAGAGGAGGTACGGGGATATTTGAGGGAGGCGTAGAGCATTAGTTTGACTTAAACGGATGATCAAAGGGAAAATCGTAACGAGCAGGAGGTACCGGAATGAAAACAGAAAAAAACAGCGTATGGAATTTTAATAAAAACGTGGAAGCCGAGGAATGCGGAAAGGGCGTCAGGAGGAAAATCCTTAGTTACACCGACGAACTGATGTGTGTGGAAAACCATTTTGAAACAGGGGCGGAAGGAGCCCTGCACCATCATCCCCATACCCAGATTACTTATGTGGTGTCGGGGCGGTTTGAGTTTACCGTCGGCGGGGAGAAGAAAGTGGTCGGCGCCGGGGACAGTATGTTAAAAAAGGACGGTGTGGAGCATGGCTGCGTGTGTTTGGAGGAGGGGATTCTTTTGGATATCTTTTCCCCGATGCGGGAAGATTTTGTGTGATTTTATAGTAAACGCAGGCGCTTTGTTCATTTCCTATAACTGCGGCGAATGTCGGTAAAGCTGACGGGACCCTGCGCGGCGGGTAGGGAAGATGCCTTCCCTACTCGTTTCCTGCCAGTTTTTCCGCCGTCCGCAGGATTTTTATTAACGGTACAATCAGGATTCCGCAGAAGAAATTGCTGACACCGTGAATCAGGTCCATGGGCAGACCGGCGATGATCCATGCGGCCATGCCCTGAAAATCCAAACCGTACAGGATTGCCTGTGCCGGGGCGTACAGCGTACCGAATAAGAAACCGTGCGCCGCACATACAGCCATGTATACGGGGGGCTGTATTTTTTCCGGTATATTGCGGGGCAGCAGCATGGCTGCGCCCCAAAGAACTGTCCACAAATATAAATAAGGAATCCACCATGTTGCAAAGCCGCACAGGACACCGTTTAAGATGACATAAGTGTAAATGGGGTACAGGGCTTTTTTCCGGTAAACCATCGTAAAGGCAATGGTAAATACGCCTAACAGATGGATATTGGGTGCAAATTCCATGATGATTTTGGAAGCGTACATGACGGCGCCGAGCATGGAAAATACGGCGATTTCCTTTGTGGTCAGTTTCACTTTTCAACCTTGAAGGAGTAACTGTCCCCTTCCGTTATCTCCGTGGAATCCACACCGGTCTGCGCATATTCCCCATTGACATAAAACGCCCAGTAATAACCGTCCGTGTCGTAATCCGCAGTGATGCCGTTGACGGTTTTCACATAAAGCCCGTAATCCCCTTCTTCCCCGGCGATGACGCCAAGTTCCGTCAGGGCTTCCCCTACGGTTGCTTTGTCCGTATGGATTTCCAGCGTGGTTTCAACGCCATCCTTGTCTGTGATAGTGAGCGGGAATACGGTACTGCCTTTACCGACTGCGGCACCGTCGGTTTGGACGGTTGTCCCGCTTTCTGCCGTGGAAGCGGTCTGGTTTTCCGTGCTGCCCTTACAACCGGTTGTGAATAGTGCCATAGCCACCGTAAGCACCATGCAAAGGATGTAGGACCGTGTGTTTCTGCTGCCTGTTTTTTTCTGCATCTTCATTTCTCCTTTTGCTTTTTTCTATTTTTCTTTTCTCTTTTTCCCCTGCCGACCGGCGTCCGCAGCCGTGAATACACCGCAAACGTATGAAAAACGTGTCGTAACATGCATGATTCATAGGGGATTGTGTTGACCGGATATTTCGACTTGGCATTCCGCCGGCCGTCCTTCTCGGATATTCTCCAATGGATGTTTTCCCGGACTGTGGCTTTGGCCGGGTTAGGACGGCGGTTGGTTCCTATGCCTTACGGCGACGGGCTCGTACAGGATTTGCACCTGTTTCCCCGGACAACCCGCTATTAATCATAATCTTTTGCGGGGCATCCGTCAACCTGCAGTTTGTAAGGTTGACGTTACCAATTCCGTTCCAATTCTTCCACAAATGATTGCGGTTTCCCGGAAGACTATGTTATAATAATACATCAGGGTATATTGGAATGGATGTATCAGCGGGGTTTTCCGGTAAAACCGCGCAGGACGGAAAGGCATGGTAGCGTTATGTATCAATTTGGCAGCCGCATACGGTACAGCGAGGTGGACAGCAGGGGAAAGCTGACACTTCCGTCATTGTTGGATTATTTTCAGGACTGTTCCACGTTCCAGTCGGAAGATTTGGGAGTGGGGGTGGAATACCTGGGCAGCAGGAATCTGGCATGGGTGCTTTCGGCATGGCAGATCGTGGTGGAGCGTTATCCCGGACTGTGCGAAAACGTATCCGTGGGGACAATCCCATATGAAATCAGAAATTTTGTGGGATACAGGAATTTCCTAATGGAAACGGCGGACGGCGAGCGTTTGGCATGTGCCAATACCATGTGGATGCTGATGGACATGGGCAGCGGAAAACCGGTGAAAGCCACGCGGGAAATGTTGGATGCTTATGAAACGGGGGAAAAGCTGGATATGGATTACGCACCCCGCAAAATCATACTGCCGCAGGGAGAATGTGAAGCGCGGGAAACGGTGGAGATAAAAAGCCATCATTTGGATACTAACCGTCATGTCAATAACGGGCAATATGTACGTATGGCAATGGAATACCTGCCGGAAGGTTACGGAATCCGCCAAATGCGTGCGGAATATAAGAAACAGGCGCATCTTGGCGACCACATACATCCTTTGGTATATACGGGGGACGGGACGGTTGCGGTTTCCTTAAACGGCAGGGAAGGACAGCCTTATTGTATTGTGGAATTTTGCGGGAATGCGGACAGCAGGAAGGGGTAAGTTATGATCAGACTAGGTGAAAAACAGGATTTGACAGTGGTAAAATTGGTGGATTTCGGGGTATATCTCGCATCGGAGGAAGACAGGGAAGATAAAGTGCTGCTTCCGCGTAAGCAGGTGCCGGAAGGAACGAAGGAAGGGGATGTGCTGCATGTATTTGTTTACAGGGATTCCAAGGACCGCCTGATAGCCACGACCCATGAAGTGCGCCTTACTTTGGGAGAGGTAGCTCTTTTGGAAGTGTCGCAGGTAGGGAAAATCGGCGCGTTTTTGGATTGGGGGTTGGAAAAGGACCTGTTCCTTCCGTTCCGTGAACAGACAAAACCCGTACAGGAAGGGGAAGACTGCCTTGTAGCGCTCTATATTGATAAGAGCAACCGCTTATGTGCGACGATGAAGCTGTATCCTTACCTGAAAACGGACGGGGATTACCGGAAAGACGACCGTATTATGGGACGCGTGTATGAAATCAGTGAAAATTTCGGGGCTTTTGTGGCAGTGGATGATTTATATTCCGGCCTGATTCCCGTGAGGGAAATATACGGGGACATCAGGGTGGGCGACATGGTGGCGGCCAGGGTGACGGCGGTAAAGGAAGACGGTAAGCTGGATTTGAGCATACGGGAAAAAGCATACCTGCAGATGGAAAAGGATGCCGAGCGCGTGATGGATGCCATCCGGGGTCATGACGGCGTGCTCCCTTTTAACGATAAGGCTTCGCCGGAAACCATTAAGAAAGAGATGCAGATGAGTAAAAATGAGTTTAAACGGGCAGTGGGACAGTTGTTAAAGGCAAACCGGATTATCATTGGGGAAAAAAGCATCCGGTTAAAGTAAACGGCAAGCCGCCGTTTGCCCTTAATGTCAGTGTTTTACAAAAAATGCATAATTTTCTTGCAATTATCCTATGATATCAGTATAATCATGATGTGAAATGACAGCATATTTTAAAGTGGAAAGACCGCAGATTGGAAGGGCGGTCCGAAAGGAGTCAGGAATGAAAGTACAGAATATCAGGGACATTGATAAGTTTTTTAAGGTAGTGGACAGTTGTTCGGGGAAGGTGGAACTTGTGACGGGAGAGGGCGACAGGCTGAATCTGAAATCCAAACTTTCCCAGTATGTGTCGTTGGCAAATATTTTTTCCGACGGAACCATTGAGGAACTGGAAATTATTGCATATGAACCGGAAGATATTACGAAATTAGTAAACTTTATGATGGAGAGCTAGGAATACGGATGAACAGTAAAAAGGTGAATTGGATTTTCCTTTCGATTATGCTGGTGCATATCGGAATGGTGGCGTTGGTTAGGCAGATATGTATGCGGTTCAGGATTGATTTGGGCATAGTCCCGAATTTGCTGTTAAGCCAGGGGATGATACTGGCGCCTGCCCTGTTGGGTGTTCTTTTTTCGGGGGAAAACCTGTTAAAGCTGGCTGGGTTCCGGAAAATAAAGGTTTCCACCGTTTTTAAGATTCTCCTTTTTACCTTTCTTTCCATGCCGCTTATGACGCTGTTGAATGCGATATCCATGTTGTTTGTGGATAATACGGTGGCTGCCATGAGCGGGGACGTGCTGGGGGTTCCTTTTCCCGTGATGCTGTTTCTCATCGGGATTTTCGGACCGTGCAGCGAGGAGCTTGTGTTCCGGGGAATCGTTTACCAGGGATATAAAAAGACGGGAACGGTATTCGCTTCCATGCTTTTGTCGGCGCTTTTATTTGCGCTGATGCATATGAATTTTAACCAGGCGTTTTATGCCATGGCGGTAGGCGTTTTGGTTGTACTTTTGGTGGAAGCCACGGGCAGTTTGTGGAGTTCCATGCTTTTCCACATATTTTTTAATTCCCAGCAGGTATGTACGATGTACCTGTATGGCGGGACGGAAGCCGGCGGACTGGAGGAGGCGCAGGAGCTTCTGACGACGGATATGCTTTTGCTGGTAATCAGCTTTATGCTGGTGGTGGCTTCGGCAGCGACGGCATTGGCGGTATGCGTCCTTGTTTGGATTGCCAAAGGGGAGCAGAGGGAATATGCCCTCCGTGCCGTTTGGACGGACCGGAAGAAGAAAAAAGGTTTGGATGAAACGGAAAAAGAGGAGAAAGAGAAAATCGGGGAAAACGGGGGAAAAAAAGAAAGCACCGTACGGAAAAACCGGATGGTTACGGTTCCCCTAATCATAGGGATTGTACTGGCACTTTCTTTCATGTGTTTAGAACTTGTTTTGACATATTTGCTTTCCTAAACATGTTTCTTTTTAAACCGTTCAGACAAACATGTCAAGGTTGCCGCCCACTGCGGGATTGACGGAGAGTTCCATTGAGGATCTCATCATATCCACCATTTGTGTACCGGCGGACTCCATGGAGTCCAGCGATTTTGAAAGAACCGCTATACTGACTTCGTTTAGAGTCTGTGTCTGGGCGAGTGCCATTGACATCTCAGGAATATCCATAGCCATTACCTCCATTTCTTTCCTTATGCTACAAGTATACCATATATTTGGCGCCGTTTGCAAGACGGCAGGGATAGAAATACATGGCTTTCATTTTTTGCGCACACGGATACGGAAAGGGACCTATGCAGCGGAAGGCGGCTTTTTCATCCGGTAATTGTGATAGATTGGAACAGATATGCAGAAAGTAAACATATTGGGAATTGGGCTTACGGATTATTCCCTGAAGGAATCGCTTGCCATATTGGACGGTTTTGTCAGGAACGGAGGACTCAATACCATTTTATACGTCACGACCCCCATGCTGATTATGGCAGGCAACGACGAAGAAGAAAAGAATTGCATAGAATCCATGGATTTAACCTTGTGCGGGGATACGGATATTCTCCGCGTGGCAAAAATTGATTCGGCAGGAAGATTATATGAGGTGGAAAACAGGGTATTCTTAAAAGAGTTTTTACGGCGTTTGGTGCGGGGCAGCAAGAAGGTGTACCTATTGGATGATTCGGCGGAGGATTTGGCGCTTTTGCAAAGACAGCTTGAGACTTACCAAAAGGGTATTACCATAGGGGGAAGCAGTATCCTTACGGATGACGATGGGGATATGGAAAACATCATAAACAGAATAAACGATGTCGCGCCTACTGCGGTGATTTCACGGATAGCCCATGGGAGACAGGAGAAATGCATGTCCCGTTTCCGCGCGTTGGTGAATGCGGAGGTGTGGCTTGGTATGCCCAAGGATATGGCGCTGGGGGACGGGAAGGAATCCGTCCGGAAGAAGGCCGTGGACTGGATGTACCGCATCATTTTCCATAGACGTATCAATCATTTCAGGGATGAAAATGGGGAATAGGCAGATTTGGGATGGAAAACATTTCAAGTCTGCCTGTTTTATGCACAGCCCCGTGCAGAAGAATATGCCGCCAAGGCGGCGCACGGGGCGCGCGGCGAGTAGGGAGAAAAACCTTCCCCTACTCGATTGTACACGGGCACCCCATGTAAAGGAAGAATGTCAGACATAAAAAATACACAAAAATAAATGCATTTAGTATGGATTTTTTTGTGATTTTGAATTAAAATGAAGAAAGAGTGCGGAAAAACGGATTTCCGCGGACTTTTGGCATGGCATATTTTTGTGGGGGACAGGAGGATTGGGGATATGATTTCAAATCAGATATTGCAGAGCACAATAGATGGGCTGAAAGCGATTGCACGTTTGGATTTGTGCGTGATGGATACGGATGGCAAAGAAGTGGCCTCCACGGCATCCGATATGGAGAGCTGTGCCGGGGCTGCGGTGGAATTTGCGGCTTCCCCTGCCGATTCCCAGGAAATACAAGGATACCGGTATTTTAAGATTTTTGACGAACAGCAGTTGGAGTATATCCTGATTGCGGGCGGCTCCGGCGAGGATGTATATACTTTGGGCAAGATGGTGGCATTCCAGATACAGAGTCTTTTGGTGGCATATAAAGAGCGGTTTGATAAGGATAATTTTATCAAGAATCTTCTGCTGGACAACCTTTTGCTGGTGGATATTTACAGCAGGGCGAAGAAACTGCATATCCAAACGGACGTGAAACGTGTCGCCATTATCATCGAAACGGAAAATAACAAGGACAGCAATGTGCTGGAATTGATGCGTACATATTTTGGCAATAACAGTAAGGATTTCATTACCGCCGTGGATGAGAACAATGTCATTGTAGTCAAGGACCTGTCGGAAGGGGATGCGGGAAAGGAAATCGATAAGGCGGCAAAGAGTGCGGAAGCGTACCTGCATAAGGAAGGCCTTGGGGGTGTGCGTATCTCTTACGGTACGATTGTGGGCGAAATTAAGGAAGTGAGCCGTTCTTATAAGGAAGCGAAAATGGCGTTGGACGTAGGTAAGATTTTCTTTGACGAGCGCAACATTGTGGCATACAGCGAGCTTGGCATCGGGCGTCTGATTTACCAGCTTCCGATTCCGTTATGCAAGATGTTCATCAAGGAAATTTTCGGCGGTAAGAGCCCGGATGACTTTGACGAAGAAACGCTGACGACAATCAGTAAGTTTTTTGAAAACAGCCTGAACGTGTCCGAAACATCAAGGCAGCTTTTCATCCACCGGAATACGCTGGTTTACCGGCTGGATAAGCTCCAGAAAAGCACGGGGCTGGATTTGCGCGTTTTTGAGGATGCCATTACGTTCAAGATTGCTCTGATGGTGGTAAAATACATGAAGTATATGGAAAACTTTGAATATTGAGAAACCGGGGACCGTTCCGGGATTGGAATGGGAAAGAAACGGAAGGCAGCATTGGAGTTATAGTTATAGATTACGGTTAAAGATTATAGTAAAGGGACTCAGGTAGGTGAAATACATTGACGGAAAAAGACAGAAAGAGACGGAGAGGGAGAAGGCAGGCGGATTTAGGCAATGAAATTATCACGCTGGAAAACGTGAGTAAGGCATATGCCACGGGTGCACCGGCATTAAACGGGGTTAATCTGCATATTAATAGAGGGGAATTTGTATTTATCGTTGGCGACAGCGGATCGGGGAAATCGACCCTGATTAAACTTTTGCTCAGGGAGTTGACGCCGACATCCGGTTATATCAATGTGATGGGGTATGATTTGGTGAAAATCAAACACAGGAAAATTCCCAAATTCAGGAGGAATCTTGGTATTGTGTTTCAGGATTTCCGCCTGCTCAAAGACAGGAACGTATATGAAAACGTGGCGTTTGCCCAGCGTATTATTCAAGTGTCGAATAAGGAGATTAAACGGAACGTGCCGAGTATCCTCGCCACGGTGGGGCTTGCCGGGAAGTATAAGGCGAAGCCCAGGCAGCTTTCCGGGGGGGAGCAGCAGAGGGTGGCGCTGGCGCGGGCGTTAATTAACCGGCCCACCATCCTGCTTGCCGATGAGCCTACCGGTAATCTGGACCCCAAGAATTCATGGGAAATCATGAAGCTGTTGGAGCAGATTAACGAGAACGGGACAACGGTTCTTGTGGTAACCCATAACAGGGAAATCGTAAACTCCATGCAGAAACGCGTGGTTACGATGAAGAAGGGAATCATTGTCAGCGACGAGGAAAAGGGAGGCTACATCGATGAGGATTAGTACATTTTTTTATACGATCGGACAGGGCTTCCGCAATATTATCCGGAACAAATGGTTTTCGCTGGCATCCATTGCCACCATTGGGGCATGTCTGTTCCTGTTTGGGTTATTTTATGCCATTTTGTCAAATTTTGAGCATATTGTAAAAACGGCGGAGGAGGGATTGTCCGTAACCGTATTTTTCCAGGAAGGAACACCCGATACGCGGATTGCGGAAATCGGGGACATGATATGGAAGCGGGTGGAGGTATCCGATGTACAGTTTGTGTCGGCAGAGGAAGCGTGGGAGAGTTTCAAGGAAGATTACCTTGGGGATTATGCCGACGGTTTTACGGAAAACCCGCTGGCGCCTTCGGCCCATTACGTGATTTACTTAAGCGATGTTTCCCTGCAGCCCGCCCTTGTGACTTATTTGGAATCCATACCGGAAATCCGTAAGATTAACAAATCGGAGATTACGGCGGCGACGTTCAGCGGTATTAACGCGCTGGTGGCTTACGTATCCATGGGCATTATTGTCATATTGTTTGCGGTATCCATTTTCCTGATCAGTAATACGGTAACGATAGGTATATCCGTCCGGAAAGAAGAAATAAATATTATGAAGTATATCGGCGCCACGGATTTCTTCGTCCGGTCCCCGTTTGTCATTGAGGGAATTCTGATCGGGGTCATCGGCTCCCTGATTCCCATGGGCATTATTTACGT
This sequence comes from uncultured Lachnospiraceae bacterium, assembly GCA_947653315.1. Taxonomy (GTDB): domain Bacteria; phylum Bacillota; class Clostridia; order Lachnospirales; family Lachnospiraceae; genus Kineothrix. The sequence goes on along the minus strand of CANTGP010000036.1, from coordinate 3,956 downwards.
GATTTACAACCAGGTGATTCTTTATGTGACGGAGCGTTTTGCCATGCTGACGAGGCTGTTGGAGTTCCTTCCGGTGGAAACCATTTTCCATGTACTCCTGCCGGTTTCCGTGGCGATGGGCGTGGGAATCGGTTTTTTGGGCAGCATTATCACCGTGCGGAAGCATTTGCGGGTATAGAAAGGCGCGTGATATGGGAAAATGGAGGAAGTATACCTGTGCCGTCCTCTGTGTTTCGCTTGCGGTGTGTTTTGCAGGAAGGATGGACGCACCGGAAAATGTGCATGCTTCGGAGCTTACCAATGACTTAATCAAGGAAAAGGAAGCGGAAATCAGCGATGCCAAGGAATTGAAGAAGCAGCTTCAGTCGAGCCTGACGGATATCAAAAAAGTGAAAGAGGAACTGGAACAGTCCAAAGAGAGCTTAAAGCAGTATGTGGAACAACTGGACGGACAGTTGGCGACTATCCAGGAAAAAATCGCCGACCTGAAAAATAAAATAGCGGAAAAAGAGGAGGAAATCGCCCAAACGGAAACCGAGCTGGAAGCGGCCATCGCGGATCAGGAAAACCAGTACGCCGCCATGAAACAGCGCATCCGGTTCATGTACGAAGCAGGGGATACCCTGTACATGGAGATGATTTTTTCGGCGGACAGTTTCGGGGATATGCTGAATAAGGCGGAGTATATCGAGATGCTTTCCGCCTATGACAGGAAGATGCTGGATGAATATGTGGCGACGAGGAAGCTGGTGGAACTGTACATGGAACAGCTTGAGGAGGAAAGGGCTTATTTGGAAGAAGCAAAAGCCGGCGTGGAAAGCGAGGAAGCCTCCCTGAATTCCTTAATTGACGAAAAGAAGAAAACCATTGAGCAGGTAAGCAGCGACATTGATACAAAGGAGGCGGCGATTGCCGAATATGAGGCGGAATTAAAGGAGCAGAACGAAACGATTGCCATGCTGGAAAAAATCGTGGCGGAGGAAAAGGCGAAACTGGCAGAGGAGAACCGGATTAAATACGACGGCGGTATGTTTACATGGCCAGCGCCCTCTTATACAAGGATTTCCGACGATTACGGCAACCGGATTCATCCGACGCTGGGGGTTGAAAAGTTCCATAACGGGATTGATTTGGCGGCTCCCGGAGGTTCGGCGATTCTGGCCGCCTATGACGGTAAGGTGGTGGCGGCGGATTACAGCAATTCCATGGGAAATTATATCATGATTGACCATGGGGACGGACTGTATACGATATACATGCATGCTTCCGCCCTGTACGTTTCCAAAGGAACATGGGTATCAAAGGGACAGAAGATTGCGGCGGTGGGTTCCACGGGACGGTCCACCGGAAACCATCTGCATTTCAGCGTAAGGCTGAACGGAAGTTATGTTAGCCCCTGGAATTACGTAAGCAAATAGTCTGGAGATGAAAGAAGTGGAGTATAATTTGAACAATTATCCGAATGAGTATCCGAATAACGGAAACAACAGCCAAATGCAGCAGCCGAAAAAGGACGGGGGGAATTTCCTCGGCGGTTTCTTTGCCGGAGTCGTGTTAAGCGTTGTGGCCGCCTGCGTTGTCTTTACGGGCATGAGGTTTTACCAGGCGCGTCAAATGCAGAGAGAGGAAGAAGCGCGTGCGGCGGAAGAAGCAAACAGTTTGGTAAACGATATGACCATGGGTAAATTGCAGGTCATAGAGGAAACCATCGGGAAATATTACTATCAGGAAGACGTGGATAAGAAAACGCTGGAGGAAGGCATGTATGCGGGGGTTATCGCATCGCTGGGTGATCCGTATTCCACATACTATACGGAAGAAGATTTAGAGGAGCTGATGGACCAGACGGAGGGGATTTATTACGGAATCGGCGCTTATGTGGGAATGGACGTGGATACCGGACTGGCGCATATCAGCGGCGTAATCGATGATACGCCGGCGCAGGAAGCCGGACTGCGGGACGGGGACGTCATTTACATGGTGGACAATGAGCCGATGCAGGGCTTGGAACTTTCGGAAGTGGTTGGCAATATCAAGGGGCTGGAAGGAACGAAGGTGCACCTGACCATATACCGGGAAGGGGAGAACGATTATCTGGAGTTCGACGTGGAGCGGCGGAAAATTGAAAGCCCCACGGTAAAGCATGAGATGTATGACGGCGGCGTGGGTTATATACAGATTACGGAATTTGACGACGTTACCGTGAACCAGTTTAAGGAGGCGCTGGCAATTCTCCGCGGGCAGGGCATGAAAGGGCTGATACTGGACCTGAGGGCAAATCCGGGCGGAAACCTGAACGCCGTGGTGGAAATTGCGCAGCAGATGTTGCCGGAAGGACTGATTGTATACACGGAGGACAGGAACGGAAAGAGGACGGAGTATTCCAGCGACGGGAAGAAGCAGTTTGACCAGCCGTTAGTGGTTCTTGTCAACGGTTATTCGGCAAGCGCTTCGGAGATTTTGGCAGGCGCCATTAAAGATTACGGGATTGGGACGCTGATTGGTACCACGACGTTCGGGAAAGGGATTGTCCAAAGGGTCATTTCCCTGTCGGACGGCACGGCGTTAAAGCTGACCGTAAGTTCCTATTTCACCCCCAATGGGAATAATATCCACGGAATCGGTGTGGAGCCGGACGAAGTGTATGAGTTTGACGGGGACCGGTATTACGACGACGGGTATGATAACCAGTTGGAACATGCGAAGGAAGTCGTGGCGGATATGATCGGGGAAGAAGGAGACAATGAATAATCAGGAATGAAATGGCTGAAAAGCGTACCAAGGTGTGTGATTACCGCAGGACTTGGTACGCTTTACAATTTTCTAGAGCGTTACGTCACTTTTTTGGATTTTTTGGAATAGATGGAATACAAATAATCTTGACAACTGTTACATAATGTATTATGCTGTATATGTCGATGCAATACAGTGATAAACAGAAAGTCGGTGAGGGTTTGGAGATTGTTGTGAGTAATAAGGTAAGTCGTCCTTTGTATGAGCAGATTGTGTCACAGATGAAAATGCAGATTATGAGCGGCGAACTGAAAGCCGGGGAAGCGCTTCCTTCTATCCGTGCCCTTGCAAAATCGCTGCAGATCAGTGTCCTGACCGTGCAAAAGGCGTATGACATTCTGCAGGAAGATGGTTTTATTGAGACGACGGCGGGGAAAGGCTGTTATGTATCTGTCAGAAACCAGGATTTCTATTTGGAGGAACAGCAAAAAAAGATAGAGGGTTGTTTCAACGATGCGATAGAAATTGCCCGCATGAACGGAATACCGCTGGATAAATTAGTCGGATTATTAACACTATTGTATGAGGAAAACTAGGAGGATTGGCGATGACAAATGCTTTCATGGTATCAGGGCTTACCAAAACTTATCAGGATTTTGTTTTGGACCATGTTTCTTTTACGGTTCCAAAAGGCTCCATTGTCGGGCTGATCGGGGAAAACGGTGCAGGAAAAAGTACAACCATCAATGCTGCTTTAGGGCTGGTTCAAAAGGAGGACGGTGTTGTTTCCATTTTAGACAGGGAGGAACTGGACGGGGATATCAAAGAACAGGTCGGCGTCGTGTTCGATGGCAGTAATTATCCCGAGATCCTTTCCCCGCGGAAACTGAACCGGGTCATGAAAAACATTTACAGGACTTGGGACGAACAGGTTTATTTGGGCCTGCTGGACCGGTTTTCCCTGCCGTCCGGGAAACCGATCAAGCAATTTTCAAAAGGAATGAAGATGAAGCTGGCAATCTCCGTTGCCTTTTCCCACCATTCCAAACTGTTGGTTTTGGATGAAGCCACCAGCGGTTTAGACCCGGTTGTACGGGATGATATTTTGGAAATGCTTTTGGATTTCGTGCAGGATGAGGAACATTCCATCCTGGTATCTTCCCATATTACCAGCGATCTGGAGAAGATTGCCGATTATATCGTATTTATCCATGAAGGGAAAG
>CANTGP010000035.1 GCA_947653315.1 uncultured Lachnospiraceae bacterium | reverse complement strand
CACAGCCCCGTGCAGAGAATTTGGAAAAATGCCACCCGCTTAATTTATTGAATTATGCGGGGGAAGATGTTATAATTTTTTTGTGCTTAAGGGGAAAAGAGGGTTTTCGTAATAAGGTGGCGGTAAGGTGGCAACATGAGCGGCACGCGGGGAAGCAGGATGGAAAAATTGCGGATTGCCATATGTGATGATGAGGAAGTGCAGCGGAAGCTGTTAAAAAAATATTTGGAGGAATGGGCAGGGAAAAAAGGCATTCCGTTGGAAATCAGGCTGTTTCCGAGCGGAGAGGGTTTTTTGTTTGCATGGGAGGACGACAGGAACTATGGTCTGCTGGTTTTGGATATAGAAATGGGAAAGATGAACGGAATGGAGCTTGCCGCCGCTGTCCGCAGACAGGATGAGGAGATACCGATTCTTTTTGTGACGGGATATGACCGGTACATGGCACAAGGATACGAAGTTTCCGCATTGCATTATCTGTTAAAACCCGTCCATAAAGAGAAGATGTTTGCCGTGCTGGACAGACTGGAAAGGAAGGGGAAAGCGGAGCCGAAGCTGTTGTTCCAAACGGAAGAAGGCATGCTGTCCCTGCCGGTATCCAAAGTTTGGTATGTGGAGGCGAGGGCGCACCAGTGTATCCTTTATACCGCGGAGGAAGAATATGTGCTGCGTTCCTCCATGGGGGAAACGGTGCGGTATTTGGAGGAGTACCGGGAGTTTGTACGCTGCCACCGTTCTTATTTGGTGAACGTGGGGCATGTGTCCGCCCTTGTGAAACCGGAACTGGTTTTGGATGATAAGCGCAGGCTTCCGGTGAGCCGTAGTGCGGAAAAAGAAGTGAACCGGATGTTTATAGACTTTTATAAGGGATGACGGGAAATGATGTGGCAGATTGCAGCGATTGCCGGGGGAATTCTTTTGGGGAACCTGCTGTTATGGTTGTTTGCCATGCCCTGGTATGTAAACCGTACGCTTTCGCGTTTTCAAAATGAACTGGTGAACAGACATTATGACGAGGTGGAGATGGTATACCGGAGGATGCGTGCATGGCGGCACGATTACCATAACCATATACAGACGTTAAAGGCACATATGAGCCTTGGGCAGTATGAGGAGACCGTGGGATACTTAAACCGGCTGGAGGAAGATTTGGCAACGGTGGATACGGTGCTGAAAACGGGGAATGTGATGGTGGATGCCATCCTGAACAGTAAGTTGACGCTGATACGGGAGAAGGGGATTTTGGTGGATGCCGTCGCTGCGGTGCCGGAGGATATTGCCATAGCGGGAACCGACCTTTCGGTATTAATCGGGAATCTGCTGGACAATGCCATGGAAGCATGCATGGAGCTTCCGGCGGAGGAACGGTTTATCCGTATTTATATGGATATCCTGAAAAAGCAGTTGTATCTTTCCGTGACCAATTCCATGTCGGGCATGGCGAAACGGTCGGGAGAACGGTTTATTTCGGCGAAGGAGGGAAATCATGGATTCGGTCTGCTGCGGATTGACAGTATCGTTTCAAAATACGGGGGATACGTGAACCGGCAGACGGAGAGCGGGATATTTGCCACGGAGGTGATGATTCCCCTTACGGAAAAGCAGGATTCAAAGTAGGATTTGATATGGCTGGCATGGCTGATCTGATATGGAAAGAAAAGACAATGCAATTCGTGCATGATGGGATACCATTCGTGCGCGGATTTTTTTTGGATATAAAAGTGTGGTAAGATTTCCGTAAACATGCTTTTGGGAGGAGGAAGACGGGTTATGCTGTACATGGCGAAGGTTTTTGACGATAAATCAAGGCGGAAGTACGGACTGGTCAGCAATTACATCTACAATATGAAGGCGGCAAAGGAATGGGATGGGAAACTTTTCTGGGGGGAGATTTTTTTGGTGTTTCCCACCGTGGCAGCTTCCCTGCTTGGTACCTGGCTGCCTTCCCGGCTGGTGGCGGATTTGTCCGGAGGTATGGGAATTCCGGGGCTGGTGCTGGAAATCGCCCTGATTGCAGCCGTTATGTGGATATGCAATGCCGCTGCCAACGTAATGACGGAATATTGCGAAGCGGAAGGAAATTTTATCAATACTTATTACGCGCAGAAATATGCGGAAAAGATTATGGACGTGGATTATGACTTTTTGGAGGATGAAGAATATCAGAAGATTTACGGAAATGCATGGCGGGTAGCTCGTTTCGGGCAGGGAGTCGCCGGAGCCGTGCAGGTATTTTCGGGCTTCCTGTCCTGCTCGGTGGGCGTGGTGCTTTACGGAATCCTGCTCGGGAAGAAAAGTATACTTCTGCTGTTGGTGATTGTGGCGTCTTTAAGCGTGAGTCTCCGGCTGCTTTCCTTTGTAAGGAAAAAGCATGGGGAGTATTATGAACGGCTTCAGCTTTCCGCCAGAAAGGAAGGTTATATTACGGCACAGGCGACGGACAGCGCGGCGGGTAAGGATATCCGTATCTATCATTTGACGGATTGGTTTTTGGAAAAATATGATGCGGCGCTGGCGGAGATGGGACGGATTTACGGCGTCATCCATGACTGGTATTTATCCCGCAATGTTTCCCATGCGTTTTTACAATTCCTTATGGACGGCGCGGCATTTGGGCTGTTGGTTTATATGCTGGCGCAGGGGGAGATTACGGCATCGGAATTCGTGTTTTACATCGGCCTTGCCAGCGGATTTTCCACTTATTTTGAAGGAGCGCTGCGGCAGGTGATGTTGTTTAGCAATAGCAGCGCGTCCATCAGTTATATGAGGGAATTTTTGGAGACGGAAGACGGATGGAACCGTGGGGAAGGAGTCGGGGAGGAAACGATGGAACGGCTGCAAAAAGGTGCGGTGAAACTGGAACTGCGGAATGTATCTTTTACTTATCCGGGAAGCAAAGAACCGACGTTAAAGAATATTAACATGTCGGTGAAAGCGGGGGAAAAGGTTGCCCTGATCGGTTTAAACGGGGCAGGGAAAACCACGCTGGTAAAACTGGTTTGCGGATTCTATCATCCGACGGAAGGGGAAATCCTGTTAAACGGCATTCCGGCACAGGAGTTTAACAGGGAAGAATGGTACAGCCTGATGTCGGTGCTGTTTCAGGATTCCACGCTTCCGGCGCTGACGCTGGACGAAAACCTGACCGGACAGGAACCGGGAGAGATTGACAGGGAACGTTTAGGGAAAGCGCTGGACCTTTCGGGATTCCGGGAGGTATACGAAAGGCTGCCAAAGAAGGGAAAGACGCTGTTAGTCAGGGAAATCAATGAAGATTCCACGGATTTTTCCGGTGGGGAGCGGCAGAAAATGCTGTTTGCAAGGACGCTTTACCTGGACACGCCGCTTGTTATTTTGGATGAACCCACCGCGGCATTGGACCCCATTGCGGAGAACGAACTTTACTTAAATTACGGGAAGGCGATGGAAAACAAAACGGGGATTTACATATCCCACCGCCTCTCCAGCACCCGGTTCTGCGACAGGATATTGCTTTTGGAGCACGGCGAAATCGTGGAAGAAGGAACCCATGAAAGTTTGCTTGCCGGGAATACACGCTATGCCGAACTGTTTGAGATACAGAGCAAGTATTACAGGGATGAGGATGAGCGGAAAAGGAAAAGCAAGCTGATGGGGGATGTTTACCAGACAAAGACCGGAGAAGAAAGGGGTGTGTTTGATGAGTAGGAAAGACTGGAAAAATACGTTTGCCCTTTTGGGCTCCCTTGCGGGAAAACATACGGATGTTTTGGTCAGTCTTGTGCTGTTATCCGTTTTTCAGGCGGTACGTCCGTTTGTTGCGGTGATTTTGACGGGGACTTTGGTGGATGCGGTCTATGCGGACGCATCTTTGGAAACGCTGTTTGGTTATGCGGCTGCCGGTGTCGGCGGAATCTGCCTGATGTCGGCAGCGGAAGGCGTATTTACTATGTTCTTTAACCGGAAACTGGAATATATGCAGGAGATACAGGGATTGCCGTTAAACAGGAAAAGCATGGCGATGGACTATGAATACCTGGAAGACGTGGAAGTCCACGGAAAGCGCCAGAGAATCGAGAAATTCGGCGGCTGGAGCCTGCTTGCATTGGTACTGAGCATCCTGAATAAATTAATTGTGGCGGCGGTAACGGTTATCATGGCGGTATGCGTGGTAATGCCGATGTTTGTACGGAGCAATCATGGGGTTTCCCAGGGTTTTGTGGGTTCCTGGCTGATGTCGGTATTGTTTTTGGCAGTCATTCTGCTGCTGGTTTGGTTGGAATTCAGGGCGGGCGGCTATTTTAACGGCAGAGTGGCGGAGGCCAGGAAGCAGATATCCGGTTATGAGGCGAGGAGCAAATATTATCTGGATATCCTGTCGGGACATGAAAAACAGAAAGACTTAAGGGTATGCAAGCAGCAGCGGTTGTATCAAAAGGAATTCGGGGATATTGCCCTTCACATGAAAAAAGGCGTGGATAAAATGGCGCATTTTTACGCTTTGGATATGTTTACGCAGCAGTCCGCATCCGCCCTGACCGGTTTTTTGGTATATGTCTTCGCCGGGACGCTGGCCTGCGTGGGAATCATCAGCATCGGTAATGTGGTCACTTATGCAGCCAGTATCTTAAAATTTACGGATGCGGTGGGCAAAATGGCATACTTGTTAAACCATCTGAAGGGATATGCGGTTTTTGCGGGGGACTATGTGGAATACATGAACCTGCCGCAGCGCAAGCACGAGGGCGCCATTCCGGTGGAAAAGCGCAGGGACGGAAAATTCAGCGTGGAATTTGACCATGTTTCCTTCCGCTATCCGGGCAGTGAAACGGATGTCTTAAAAGACCTGAACTTAAAATTTGAAATCGGGGAAAAAATGGCAATCGTGGGAAAAAACGGGTCCGGCAAGACCACATTTATCAAACTGCTGTGCCGTCTGTATGATGTAACGGAAGGCTGCATCAAAGTAAACGGCATCGATATCCGCAAATACAATTACGCCGAATACTGTGATTTGTTTGCCGTGGTATTCCAGGACTTCCAGGTTTTTTCGTTTCCGTTAGGGGAAAATGTGGCGTCAGGCAGTGATGTGGATGTGAAACGCGCCGAAGAAGCCTTGGAGCGGGCGGGACTCGGCGAACGTTACCGGAGACTGAAGGAGGGACTTAATACCAGCATCGGGAAGGAATTTGAAGAAAACGGTGTAACTTTCTCCGGCGGGGAAAAGCAGAAAACGGCAATCGCCAGGGCAATTTACAAAGACGCCCCTTTTGTCATCATGGACGAACCCACCGCCGCCCTGGACCCGGAATCCGAATGTGAGGTATATGCCGGATTTGACAAAATGGTAGGGAACAAAACATCCATTTACATTTCCCACCGTTTGGCATCCTGCCGTTTCTGCCAGGACATCCTGGTCTTCGACCAAGGAAAAGTAATACAGCGCGGCAGCCATGAAGAACTGGAACGCCAAAACGGCCTCTACCGGGAACTGTGGGAAGCCCAGGCACAATATTATGCATAAAAGCCATCCCTAAAAATCATTCCCAAAACAACCCCTGAACTATCTGGAGCGTGTTTGAAAGCATGTGCTAATTGGGACAGTATCTTACGGAAAGCAATGCGCAAACACGCTTTGGAAAGGAGGAAGACAAAATGCATCCGTCTGATGATTTTTGCGCAGAACTCACGGAATGGAAGCAAACCCCCCACTCCGTATTGGAACTAAGCGGAACCGGGCTGTCCGGCAATCATGGCGCCATCCGTCAATTTACCGAAGAAAACTTCGGTATCATCATAATCATAAATCTGTGCCGGCTGGACGGCCGCCAATTTATGGAATGTTACCATGCAGCGGCCGGTCTAAGTACCGTTTCCGGCTTCCCAAGATCCAAAAACCCCCTCCGCGATGCCCTGCGCATGTTCTGTCCTAATTTCGAGGACACCGAAGATACTTTAGTTATTTTGGAACAAATCCGTCAATCCGCGGAACTTAAATTCCAAATCCGTCAGCTTGCCAAACAGCTCCGCTGCCGTTTTCTGCTTATATAGCCCGTCGAAAAAGAAGACACCTGGCCTTTCCTGCGCGTTCCGTTATTTCTTCACTATCGTCATATCCACCCGCAAAATATGGTTGATCAACCAATCCACAAGAAAATCCAAAATTTCCTGTACGGTTTCATCCTGTTCGTCGTAATCCTCCGACATGGAAGACAAATCAATTTCCGAAAGCCGGTCCTCAAATTGGCGGTGTTGTGCCGCGTGCTGGGTTATGTAAGGGTAGTTAATGCTTTTTTGGTATTCTTCTTCATGGGCAAAATGCGTTCTCGTATAATTAATCAATTCGGAGATCAGTTCCACGATTTTGTCCGATTTATCCACCAAAAGGCTGTCGTACAGCAATTCATGGGTTTCCTGCGCCAGTTCAAACAGTCTGGTGTGCTCCCGGTCAATAAAGTCAACTCCCGTGTAATATTCCGGTTTCATCTGATACATACAAATCCTCCATTCCTGTCCGCTTGGTCTGTACGGGCATAAACAAATATTTTGTAAGGCCGGTAACGGTCGTTCCGCAGTACGGCGCCGTTTTGGCCACGGTTTAATATTACCGCCTTTTGCCGGTGGAATCAAGACCCTTGCAAAATCATTTTTCCGGTTTTTTGGTTTCGGGGTTTTCGTTTTTTCTTCGGAAAAGACGTTGCGCTACATTTTTCACCATGCTATAATCAGACCACGGTATTTTAGGTTGGAGGACATTCGTAACCGGAGAAAATGACAGGGAGTGGTGGTCATGGGAGAACAGTATGACGAGGAAGGGATGCGCAGGGTGCAGTGGGCGCAAAGGAAAGAAAGAATGCGGCGGCAAAAGCAGAAACAAATGCTGTTTCGCAGGCTGGCGAAGGCGGCCGGTGCGGTAGCTGCCGTTTTGGTCCTTGTGCTGGTGGTGAAAGGGATGCTGCATGGGGGAAAGCCCGTGGAGGATAAATCCAGTGCGGGAACTGCCGGTAATGACAGTGTTTCCCCGCTAACCGGGTTGGAAAATGAGTTGGAAAACCTGTACGGGGAGATGGAACGTGCACAGGAGACGCAGGAAGGGAGCGGTGCGGGCACCCGGGGGGAGGATGGGCAGATACCGGAAGGCGCTAATCCGGCCGGGACTGCCGATGTGTCAGACAGGTACCGGGTATCGGGGAATACGGCGGCTCCGCCGGATGGCGTGATCAGCGCTTATGTGATGTTCGTGGATATTGACAGCGGAGAGATTTTGGTGCGGAGGGAGGAAAAGACCCGTATGAATCCCGCATCCATGACCAAAATCCTGACCTTGCTGGTTGCCGCAGAACATATTGAAAATTTAGATGATACGTATACGATAACAAGTGAAATCATGGATTACTGCCTGTTAAACGACTGCAGTACGGCAGGATTTGAAAGAGGGGATACCGTGACCGTCCGGGATTTGCTTTACGGTACGATTCTGCCGTCCGGCGCGGAAGCGGCGATTGCCCTTGCCGAGTATGTGTCGGGTTCCCAGGAGGAATTTGTGAAGCTGATGAATGAACGGCTGGAGGAAATGGGTCTTTCGGAAACGACGCATTTTACCAACTGCGTGGGGGTTTATGATGCAAACCATTACAGTACGGCTTATGATATGGCCGTGATAATGGAACATGTGCTTGCCAATGATCTCTGCCGCGAAGTGATGTCCGCGCGTACCTATATGACAGGAAGCACCGCAAGTCATTCGGATGGAAAAGAACTGTCCAACTGGTTTATCCGCCGTATCGAGGACAAAGACGTGGGGAACGGGAAAGTGATCTGTGCCAAGACCGGTTATGTGGTACAGTCAAAACAATGCGCCGTCAGCTATGGGGAAGGCAGCAGCGGGAAAAGGTATATCTGCGTGACCGCAGGGGCGGAAGGAAACCGCTATACATCTGTCGGCGAACATGCGAAAATTTATGTGAAGTATATGAAGTGACGGGGTACGGTTTAAAAATGGCATATAAAATATTGGTGGTGGAGGATGATGAAACCATAGCGGGTGAAATCTGCAGATATTTGGAAAGATGGAATTACGGAGTGGGGACAGTCGCCGATTTTAACGATGTGCTGGGGGTTTTCGGGCGCTTTCAGCCCCAGCTTGTGCTGATGGATATCGGGCTGCCTTTTTATAACGGTTATTACTGGTGCGGGGAAATCAGGAAAATATCGCAGGTACCGGTGATTTTTATTTCTTCCGCTTCGGATAATATGAATATTATCATGGCGGTAAACATGGGCGGGGACGATTTTATAGCGAAGCCTTTTGAACTGGAAGTACTGGCGGCAAAAATCCAGGCGGTGCTTAGGCGTACTTATGCCTTCCAAAACCAAACGGCGTTGTTGGAATACAGGGGAATTATACTGAACATGTCGGATATGTCGTTGGATTTTCAGGGCGGGCGTGTGGAACTGTCCAAAAATGAGTTCCGTATTTTGCAGCTATTGTTTGAATACGGGGGCAGGACGGTGTCCCGGGAAACCATAATGAAAAAGCTCTGGGACGAGGAATGTTTTGTGGACGACAATACCCTTACCGTAAACATGAACCGGCTGAGGAAGAAACTGGAAAGTGCGGGAATCCATGACCTGATTTTAACAAAAAAAGGAGTGGGATACCAATTGGGCAGCAGGTAAGGAACTGGTTTTTGGAACCGTATGCATGGGAGATCGGAAATGACGGCTTATGTACTGGCATATATAAAGGAAAAGAAAATGTGGCTGCTTCTGCTGGCAGGTATGGCGGCGGTGTATTTGGCGGTGGCAGGTTTGTACGGATATGACGGTGCGGTGGGCAATATGCTGTATGCGGCGTGGCTCTCCTTCTTTTTTATTATGGTGGGATGTTTTTTTGATTTTTTGGGCTACCGGGACAGATGCAGGAAGCTGCGGGATGCCTTGGAGGGAGGGGCACAGGGGGATTACCGGCTGCCGAATCCCAAAGGGCTTGTGGAACGGATGTACCAGGAATTGCTTTGTGAGGCAGTACAGGAAAGGCGGCGGCTTGTTTCGGAACTGGACGGGAAACAGGCGGACATGGCGGATTATTATACCATGTGGATTCATCAGGTGAAGACGCCCATAGCAGCGCTTCATCTGCTGCTGCAGCGGATGGAGGAATGCGGGGAAGGGAAAGGGAACTGCAGGCAGTCCGCAGAGGAATTGTTCAAGATTGAGCAGTATGCGGAGATGGCGCTTCATTATGCAAGGCTGGACAGTATGTCTTCGGATATGCTGCTTAAGAAGTATGACATAGGTGTCATTATCAGGCGGGCGGTGAAGAAGTATGCGGTGCTTTTTATCGGAAGCGGGTTGGGGTTTTCCATGGGGGAGATTGCCTGTGAAGCGGTAACGGATGAAAAATGGCTGGGCTTTGTGGTGGAGCAGCTCCTTGCCAATGCGTTAAAATATACAAAAGAAGGCGGTATACGGATTTACGGTGCGGACAGTGCCGGAAATCCCTGCGGGGATCAGGCGGTGGATTATATTGCAGTGGAGGATACGGGAATCGGAATCCGGGCGGAAGATCTGCCGCGTATTTTTGAACGGGGCTTTACCGGATACAACGGAAGGATGGAACGGAAATCCACGGGAATCGGGCTGTATTTATGCCGGAGAATTATGGACAGGCTGGGGCATACGGTAAAGGTAGAATCGGAGGAAGGGAAGGGGACGAAGGTGATTCTCGGGTTTGGACAGGAAATGGAATAAAATACGGAATAAAATGCGGAATAAAATACACAAACCTTACAAAAAGGTAAGACAAAAACAGGGAAATGTAAGCCGGAAAGATGGCAGGTACGTTTCCTGTTTTTTATAATGGGAGTATCGAAAACGGGAGCAAATCAAATATCGGCACGAGTGCGGCTTCTTGGTTCGCTGCCCGCGGGAATAACACATAGGATGGAGGAGAAAAAATGGCGCTTTTGGAAGTGAAAAACGTAAAAAAAGTATATACGGCGCGTTTGGGTGCGGTGAAAGTACAGGCGTTAAGCGACGTGAATTTTTCGGTGGAGGAGGGGGAGTATGTGGCGATTATGGGGGAATCCGGTTCCGGCAAGACTACATTGCTGAATATCCTTGCTTCCCTGGATCGTGCCACCGGCGGGCAGGTGTTGCTGAACGGGAGGAACCTGGCGCAAATCCGGTCGGGGGAACTGTGCGCCTTCCGGCGGGAGCATTTGGGCTTTGTGTTCCAGGATTTTAACCTGCTGGACAGTTTGTCCCTGCGGGATAATATTTTCCTGCCCCTTGTTTTGGCGGGAACCGGATACGGGGAGATGGAACGGCGGTTGGAACCTTTGGCGGCAAAGCTGGGAATCGCGGATTTACTGGATAAATATCCCTATGAGGTATCCGGGGGCCAAAAACAGCGTGCGGCGGCATGCAGGGCATTGATTACGAAACCGGAAATCGTACTGGCGGACGAGCCGACGGGGGCATTGGATTCCAAAGCATCCAAGCGGCTATTAAAACTATTTGCGGACATCAACCGGGAAGGGCAGACCATATTGATGGTTACGCACAGTATACAGGCGGCGAGCCATGCGGGGCGCGTGATGTTTATTAAGGATGGCAGTGTATTTCATCAGATATACAGGGGAAAACAATCGGACGATGAGATGTATAAGATGATATCCGATACACTGACCGTACTGACGGCAAACAAATATGACGACAGTGTCAGCGGAGGGGAGGAATGATAATGGACGGCAGGGAAAAAGAAAACGGAAGAAAAAAGGAAAATAAGAAGGAAAGTAAAAAAGAAAGCAAAAAAGAAACCAAAAAGGGAAAGCTGTGGAAAATCCTGCCAAGACTGGCATGGAAAGGGGTGGTAAGCAATGGTACGGTATATTTTCCTTATTTTGGCGCAGGCATTTTTTCCGTATTTACCTATTTTGTGTTTACCTCCATTCTTCATAATGACATCATAAAAACGTTGCCGAGGAGCGCTTACGCATGGATGATGCTGGAAATTGGAAGGGTACTGCTCGGGATTATCCTTCTGCCGTTTTTGTTCTATGCAAACAGTTTCTTAATCAAACGGAGGAAGAAGGAAATCGGGCTGTACCATATTTTAGGCTTGGAAAAAAGGCATATCGGCATTTTATTTTTCCTGGAAGCCGTATTTACTTACGCGGTAGTGCTGACAGCCGGAATCTTTAGCGGTACGGTGCTTTCCAAGTTTCTGTTTCTGCTGCTTTTACGCATGACGGGACTGCCCGTGGATGTAACATTTGTTTTCCGGCCGGAAGCCTTTGCGGAAACCGCAGTGTTTTTCCTGTGGGTTTATGCGTTAAACCTGGTTTATAATTTGTTCCAGGTGGGAAAAGCCAGACCGGTGGAACTGCTTTCCGGCGGAAAAAAGGGGGAGAAGGAACCGCGTTTCCTTTTGGTGTCCGCATTGCTCGGTATGGCGGCGCTGGTATGCGGATACCGGCTGTCCGTAAACAGCAGGATGGATTCCGATATTTTCATAAACTTCTTTTTGGCGGTATTTTGGGTTATCGTCGGCACGTATCTTCTGTTTACGTCAGGAAGCATCGTCTTTTTAAAAATGCTGAAAAAGAGAAAGGGGTTTTATTACCGTCCGTCCAATTTCATCACGGTATCGGGAATGTTAAAACGGATGAAGAAAAATGCGGCGAGCCTTTCGAATATCTGTATTTTTTCCACGATGGTAATGATTACGCTGACCTGTACTTCTTCTCTATATTTGGGGCTGGACGGGGTGCTGTATTTCAATTATCCCATGGACATGAAAGCCTGCTTTAAGGAAAAAGATTATGACGGGGAAAAAGTAAGGGGAAAACTGGAAGAACTGGAGCGCAAATACGGAATGCGGCTGGGAACGTACATGGATTACCCGAGAACGGAGCTTCCCTGCGGGAAAGAAGGGAATACGTTCGGACTAACGTTTTCCGATTCGAAGCGGCAGAAGGATAACTTCCGCGTGACGGTTCTTTTAGCGGAAGATTACAGTCGGATGGAAAACTGTCCGCTCGATTTGGGGGAGGACGAAGTGGCGCTTTACTGTACCGGCAGGGATTTCGGGTATGACAGGGTAAACTTTATGGGAAAGGAACTTACGGTAAAGGAACAGCCGACAGAAATGCGGATTGCGCCGAAGGCGGGTGAAAACGGTTTCGGGGAAGCCTATTACCTGATAGTGGGAGATAAGGAAGTAAGGGACGGTCTGGTGCGTATTTGGATGGAAGCAAACGGCGTGAAAGACATGGAAGGCTTTTTGGCGGACCGTGAGGAACGCATCCTGCAGTTGGATGTGGAAGGGACGGAAGCGGAAAAACAGGATTTTGTGAAGGAGTTCGGAAATTGGTGCCAAAAACAGCCCGGTTTGGTGGGATTTGGCAATAATCTGGAAAACCGTTCGGAAAGCAGGGAAATGATGGGCGGATTATTGTTTATCGGTATTTTGTTTAGTCTGATATTTTTTATGTGTTTGGTTTTGGTGATGTATTACAAGCAGATTTCGGAAGGTTATGAGGACAAAGAGGGATTTGCGGTTATGCAGAAGGTCGGCATGGGAAGCAGTGAAATCCGGGGAACGGTCCGCAGACAGATTTTGCTGGTATTTTACCTGCCGCTGGCATTTGGCATTCTGCATACGGTTGCGGGACTGTTTATGGTGGAAAAACTGTTCGGGGCAATATATTTTTATGACAGCAGGCTGCTTTGGCAGTGTGCAGGGGGAATGGTGCTGATGTTTGCAGCGGCATACGGGGTGAGTTATCTGCTGACGGCAAAGACATATTACGGGATTGTGAGCGGGGAGCATGGGGGCGGATAAAGGGGGACGCAGGAGACAGGAAGGAAACGCCCTGCCCCAAACTGCCGCCCGGTCCGCTTTCGGGCCTGTGGCTGTTCAAAACGGATTGCAAAAACGGGGTATTTCTAATTGTTTCCAAAGGTTGGTTTATGACCACGGCGGCGAAACTCCTCACACGGTATTTCCCGTTCCGGAAAATACCGTGTTCGTCAGACAACGCCGCCTAATGCGGTCATAAACCAATCTTCGGAAACAATAAGAAATACCGCCGTTTTTTTAAACCGTTTTGAACAGCCACAGGCCCGAAAGCGGACCGGGCGGCAGTTTGGGGCAGGGCGTTTCCTTCCTGTCTCCTGCTGGGTATCAAAAAATGTAAAGCTATATGATAGTATTTCATTTTACTTTACCCAGCATGGGAGGGATTTTTTGGCGGGGCGGCGGCAGCGGGATG